>CAXBAZ010000025.1:0-14889 GCA_963973395.1 uncultured Acidimicrobiaceae bacterium | reverse complement strand
CTTCTGCAACACCCGCGCCGCCGTCGCACGCCTGACCACCCGCTTCACCAACCGCGGCTTTTCAGTCGTGGCGCTGTCGGGCGAGCTGACGCAATCCGAACGCACCAACGCGCTGCAAGCGCTGCGCGACGGGCGCGCGCGCGTCTGTATCGCGACAGATGTTGCCGCACGCGGGATCGACCTGCCCAACCTCGAACTGGTGGTGCATGCCGATCTGCCGTCGAACTCTGACACGTTGCTGCACCGCTCCGGCCGTACCGGTCGTGCCGGTCGCAAGGGTGTGTCCGCGCTGATCGTCCCCGCCAAGATGCGCAGCAAGGCAAACCGTCTGCTGGGCGGCGCCAAGCTGAAGGTCGAATGGGCCAACCCGCCCTCTGCTGAAGAAGTGAACGCCGAAGACGAAAAGCGTTTGCTGGCCGATTCCGCATGGTCTGACCCGATCCCCGATGATGCAGCGGGCTTTGTTGCCAATCTGGTCGAACAGTTCAGCGCCGAGCAACTGGCGACGGCCTTTGTGAACCTGTACCGTGCACGCCAGTCCGCGCCCGAGCAGCTGGCAGAGCCCGGCACCCCTGCCGACGAACGCCCCCGTGGCGACTTTGGCCCGTCGGTCTGGTTCTCGATCTCGATCGGGCGCAACGATGACGCCGAACCCCGCACCATCCTGCCGATGATCTGTCGCATGGGCGATCTGACCAAGGATGACGTGGGCGCGATCCGCGTGCAGCCCAGCCATACCTTTGTCGAAATCCTCGCGACCTCGGCAGATAAATTCACCAACGCGCTTGGCCCCGACATGAAGGTCGAAGACGGCGCGGTTGTGACCAAGCTGAACAAGGCCCCCGACCTGTCGCGCGGGCCCAAGCCCAGCGGCCGTGGCCCCAAACCGAACCGTGGCGGCCCCCGTTCTGACAATGGCCCGCGCCCCGATCGTGGCCCACGCCCCGACCGCGCACCCTATGACCCCGACGCACCACGTGCACCGCGCAAACCACGTGCGGCCAGCACCGAAGAAGCATCGGTTACCTACGACAAGCCTCGCGGCCCGCGCCCCGACAAAGGGTTCGACAAACCTCGCGGCGACAAACCGAAGTTTGACAAGCCCAAAGCCCCCAAAGGCGAACGCCCGCCCAAGTCGCACAAGACCGAACGGTCTCCGATGAAGCCCGGTGCCACGCCTAAACCCAAATCTGCGGGCAAGCCCGACAGCTTTGACAAACCCGGCGGAAAGCCCAAAGCCAAAGCCGTCTGGAAAAAGGAAAAGCCAGCGGATCGTGGGGCGGACCGCCCCCGTGGCGACGGCAAACCAGCGGATAAACCGTTCAAGGCCCGCGCCGCTGACCCGTCGAAACGCTTTGTCCCACCGGGCAAACTGGGCGCGAAACCCAAGGGTGGCAAACCCTCGGGCAAAGCCGGTGGCGGCGATGCAGCCCCCAAACGCGGCAAGTCGAGCTTTCGCCCGAAATAAGCGGCAAGACCTGTCCCCGGTCTGAGAACGGGGAAATACAGATCAATCAATCGCTTAGGGGCCGGAATTTTAATCAATTCCGGCCCTTTTTGCGTCTATCTTCCCCGTCCCGCCCCCCTATATGGCAGGTTTTTCCTTTTCAGAGGGGGAAGTTGCTCCTAACAATCACTGCACATGGGCCGAAACAGACGCGAGGCGCGTTTGCGATGGGGCCTTGAAAACAGGGTGCTTTGCCACCCGCCCCCAATCCCAACCTCGGAAAGGTCACGCACATGGATGGTACATTTAGCGAAAACGATATCTCCCGTGTGGTCGAGGCAGATCGCGCGCACATCTGGCACCACCTCAGCCAGCACAAAGCCTATGAAACCACGGACCCACGGATCATTGTCGAAGGCAAAGGCATGCGTGTCTGGGACCAAAAGGGCAAAGAGCATCTGGACGCGGTGTCCGGTGGGGTCTGGACCGTCAACGTCGGCTATGGCCGTGAAAGCATTGCCAACGCCGTGCGCGACCAGCTGATCAAGCTGAACTATTTCGCGGGATCTGCCGGGTCTATTCCGGGGTCGCATTTTGCGGAAAAGCTGATCGACAAGATGCCGGGCATGAGCCGCCTGTACTATTGCAACTCCGGCTCCGAGGCGAACGAGAAAGCCTTCAAGATGATCCGCCAGATCGCCCACAAACGCTATGGCGGCAAGAAGCACAAAATCCTGTATCGCGACCGCGACTACCACGGCACGACCATCGCGTGTCTGTCTGCGGGCGGTCAGGAAGAACGCAATGCGCAATACGGCCCCTTCACCGACGGGTTCGTCCGCGTCCCCCACTGTCTGGAGTATCGCAAGTTCGAGCAAGACGGCGCGCCAGAGGATAACTACGGCGTTTGGGCCGCGGATCAGATCGAGAAGATCATCCTCGCCGAAGGGCCCGACACCGTGGGCGGGCTGTGCCTTGAACCCGTCACGGCGGGCGGTGGTGTTATCACGCCTCCGGACGGCTACTGGGAACGGGTGCAAGAGATTTGCCGCAAGTATGACGTGCTGCTGCACATTGACGAAGTCGTCTGCGGCATCGGGCGTACCGGCGAATGGTTCGGCTACCAGCATTTCGGCATCCAGCCCGATATGGTTACGATGGCCAAGGGTGTGGCCTCGGGCTATGCGGCGATTGCCTGTCTTGTGACGACGGAAGAGGTCTTTAACCTGTTCAAGGATGACGCCAGCGACCCGCTGAACTACTTCCGCGATATCTCTACCTTCGGGGGCTGCACCGCGGGCCCCACCGCCGCGATTGAAAACATGGCGATTATCGAACGCGAAAACCTGCTGCAAAACACCCGCGACATGGGGCAGTACATGCTCGAAGAGCTTGAAGAGCTGTCGGACAAGTATGACGTGATCGGTCAGGTGCGCGGCAAGGGTCTGTTCCTTGGCGCAGAGCTGGTCCAAGACCGCAGCACCCGCGTTCCCGTTGTCGAAGCGCAGATTCAGGCGGTCGTCGCAGACTGCATGGCGCAGGGCGTGATCATCGGGGCGACCAACCGGTCGGTGCCGGGCAAGAACAACACGCTCTGCTTCAGCCCTGCGTTGATCGCGAAGAAGGACGATATTGATCAGATCATCGCGGCCGTGGATGGGGCAATGGGTCGGGTGTTCGGCAGCAAATAGGCTGCCGCTCCGGCACTTTGTTGCCGATCAAAATAATCTTACTGGAACCAAACCCGTCACATAGCGTTAAGTACTGAAGCTAGTATGGAGTATATCATGAAAAAGCTACTTTTGGTCCTGCCTATGGTTGGCGCACTCGCCGCTTGCGAAACGCAGACTCAATCTTCTGTAACCGGCGCTGCTGCTGGTGCGGCTCTGGGTGCTGTCGTCTCGGGCGACGATGACAAAACCAAAGGCGCCGTTCTGGGTGGCTTGGCTGGCGCTGCTGCAGGTGCATACCTGGGCCGCGGCAAAAATGGCCAGTGTGTCTACCAGAACTCCGCAGGTCAGCGTTACACGGCTGCTTGCCCATAAGCGTTTTCTGCTCCCGAAGGCAGATATTCACATTAGGCCTCGGCGTTTCGCCGGGGCCTTTTTTATGCGCTGACCGATTGACTGGGTCTGCCCGTAAAAAAAGGGCGGCTAGATGCCGCCCCGTCTTACCCGTGATTTTACCGCGACATCAGTCAAGCAAACCCGCGTGCTTCAACCCGTGATCCACCAGCGCTTTGGTGGCATCGGTCAGCGGCACCAGCGGCAGGCGCACCTCGTCTGAACACAACCCCAGACGCGCCATCGCGTATTTCACACCCACCAGGCCCGGCTCGGTGAAGATCGCGTTGTGCAACGGCATCAGCTTGTCCTGGATTTCCAGCGCCGCGGCATAGTCCCCCGCAAGGCAGAACGCCTGCATCTGGCTTAGCAGCTTGGGCGCGACATTCGCGGTGACAGAGATACAGCCAACGCCGCCTTGGGCGTTGAACCCGTGCGCTGTGGCGTCCTCGCCCGAGAGCTGGACAAAATCCGGCCCGCACAGCATCCGCTGGTCACAGACCCGCGCCAGATCGCCGGTGGCATCCTTGACACCGATGATGCGCGGCAGTTTGGCCAGCTCCGCCATGGTTTCGGGCAGCATATCAACGACCGAACGGCCAGGGATATTGTAGATGATGATCGGCAGACCGCAGGCCTCGTGGATCGCGGTGAAATGCGCGATCAGACCGGCTTGGGTCGGCTTGTTGTAATAGGGCGTGACCACCAGGACCGCATCGGCACCGACGCTTTCGGCGTGTTTGGCCAGACGGATGCTTTCGGTCGTGTTGTTCGAACCGGCACCTGCAACGACGGGGATACGACCCGCGGCGGCTTTGACGACTTCGGCGACAACGGTTTCATGCTCGGCATGGGTCAGGGTGGGCGATTCACCGGTGGTCCCGACAGGCACCAGCCCGTTCGATCCTTCCGCGATGTGCCATTCCACCAGCTTCTTGAGCGTGGCCAAATCCAGCGCGCCGTCCGTGAACGGCGTGACGAGTGCAGGTAGTGAACCTTGTAGCATATGCACGCTCCTATTCTTGCGTTGCTGGGCAAGCGCCCAATTGCTGATAGCGGCAAGTTGAGTTGAAACCCCCGCGCCGCGCCGTATGTTGCAAGGCTGTAGCCTTTGACCAGTAGGAAATGCAAGTGATGAGACGCGCCTTGGCGACGCTGACGATGGTTTTTGCCCTCGCCCTTCCGGCCCATGCCGAAAGGCCGCGTCCGCTGGGATGGGCGATGGACGCCATGCGCGCGGGCAGCTGGGATAATGCCGCCCTGATCGCGCGCCGTGACGGGGCCGTTGCGGTAGATGTGATCGAATGGCACCGCCTGCGCGCCGGACGGGGCACCTATGCCGAGGTGACAGATTTCCTTCGCCGCCGCCCTGATTGGCCGGGCGAGGCCTATCTGCGCAGACAGTCCGAAGAGGCCGTGATCCGCGAGGGTGACAAGGCGATACTGGATTTCTTTACCGGTCAGGGCCCGCAGACGCCCGAGGGTGTGCTGGCGCATGCCGCAGCGCTGCTGCGTGCGTATCGTCTGGGCGAGGCACAGGCGCGGCTGGTGCTGGCGTGGCGTACCCTCCCGATGAGCGGGAACGATCAGGCAAAGTTTATTGACGCGCATGGGCCCTTGCTGAAACCGCACCACGCCGCCCGTCTGGACGAGATGCTATGGCAACGGGAACACGCCGAAGCCCGCCAGATGTTCGATCTGGTCAGTGATGCCGACAAGGCGCTGGCCGAAACCCGCATCGCCTTGCAAAATCTGGACGGCGACGTAAACGCCCTGATCGACGCGCTGCCCGCCAGCAAGGCCGGTGATCCGGGGCTACAGGCCGACCGCTTCGAATGGCGTATCCGCAAAGGCTACGGCGACAGCGCCAAGGATCTGATGCTGTCGCAATCGGTCAGCGCTGCGGCCCTTGGTCAGCCCGCCGCATGGGCCAACCGCCGCCGCGCGCTGGCGCGGGACGAAATGCGCAATGGCGATCCGGCACGGGCCTATCAGATGGCGTCGAAACACTTCCTGTCCGAAGGGTCACATTTCGCGGACCTTGAATGGCTGTCGGGCTATATCGCCCTGCGGTTCCTCAAAGACCCCAAGCTGGCGCTTGGTCACTTTCAGGCCCATGACGGCGCGGTCGAATCCCCCATCAGTCAAGGGCGTGCGGGCTATTGGCAGGGCCGCGCGTATCAGGCCATGGGCGATGCCGAGGGCGCGGCCAAAGCCTATGCCCAAGGCGCGAAATTCCAATCCTCTTTCTACGGTCTGCTTGCGGCAGAGCGGGGCAATCTGCCGTTCGACCCAAGCCTTGCAGGCGCGCCCCCTGAACAGGACTGGCGCACATCGGCGCTGGCACAGGCACCGCTGTTTCAGGCGGGGCTGTTGCTGCAAGCCTCGGGCGAGCTGTCGACCGCCGAACGGTTCTGGACCCATCTGGCAGAGCAGTTGATCACCGAAGACGCTGCCCTTCTGGGACAGGCCGCGATTGACGTGGGCCAGCCGCATCTGGCCGTGATGATCGGCAAACGTGTGGCGCAACGGGGCATAACCATCGCCGGCCCCTATTACGCGCTGCATGATGCGATCAAGCTGGACCTGAACATGGCCCCCGAGATGGTGTTGGCCATCGCCCGCCGCGAAAGCGAATTCGATCCCGTGGTCCAAAGCCATGTGGGCGCGCGCGGTCTGATGCAGCTGATGCCCGCCACGGCCAAGGATGTCGCGCGCGATCTGGAGATCAGCGCGCTGCACACCACCGACCGGCTGACCGCCGAACTCACGCCTTCGTCGTCGGTCACCGTCAGCCGCACCATGTACGTGCCCGCGGCGGCATAGGTATGGCTCGCTGTCGCGCCCGAGCCCGTCGAGCCATCTCCGAAATCCCAACTGCGCGAGACGACCGTGCCGTCGGAGTCGTCGGACGCCGAGCCGTCGAAGCTGCAGGACAGCTCGGTGCACGATGACGTGAACGACGCGGTCGGGGCCCCGTTGGCGGTCACGGTGACGACCTGCTCGGTCTCGGACGTGGCGTCGTCGTCGTCGGTCAACTTCAGCGTGACCGAGTACGTACCCGACGCCGCGTACGTGTGACTCGGCGTCGGACCCCAGCCGGTCGACCCATCGCCGAACTCCCAGGCACGGGACACGATCGTCCCGTCGACATCATCGGAGCCCGAACTGTCGAAGTCGCATTCGAGCTTGTCGCACGACGATGTGAACGACGCGTCCGGGGGCACGTTGAGTTGGATCGTCTGCTCGACGACGTCGACCGCATCGTCGTCGTCGGTCACCGACAGCGTCACGTCGTACGTGCCGCCGGCGGCAAACGTGTGACTCGGCGACCAACCGGCGGCGGTCTCACCATCGCCGAAGTCCCAGGAGCGCGACTCGATCGAGCCGTCGGGGTCGTTGGAACCCGAGCTGTTGAAGTTGCACTCGAGGCCGTCGCAGGAGTACGTGAACGAGCCGGTCGGCGGCTGGTTGGCCGGGCCGGACGCCCCCGCCTTCTCGATCCTGAGCCAGTCGATCTCACCGGTGAAGTAGTCGCAGGTCACATCGATCTGGTCGCACGCCGACTTGCCGCCGATCGAGAGGACCTTGCCGTTCGACACTGATTCGATGAAGTCGGCGGGGTTCGACTTGACGGTCGTCGCGACCTGCTCACCGTCGACGAAGAGCCGGATGTAATTCTCGGCCTTCTCACACCGGATCGTGTGCCACTCGCCGTCGTTCGTTGCGTCTTCCTCCGGCGCCTTGGCCGCGATCACGTCGCCATCGGCGTCCTGCACGAGACAGGTCATCCTGCCGTGCGGCTGCTCGAACTTGAAGTAGCCACCCCACGTGTTGTATTGGCCCTTCTGCACGACGTTGCCGAAGCTGCGTGTCGTGCGGTACCGGAACTCGACCGCGAAGTTGTTCGTCCCGAAGTCGAAGACCGGGTTGTCGGGGACGGTCACGAGCCGTTCCGGTTTCGCCGGTGGGTCCGTCGGTGACGTGTTCGTCCAGCGGTAGCCGGTCGCTCCGTCAACCGTGTAGGCCGTGATCACGTCGTCGCCGATCGAACCGTCGAGTCCGTGTGGACCCGAGTCGTTCATGGTCGACGCGCTGGACGATTCGTTCATCTCGTAGTGCGCGATGACCGGCATCGACTTGGGCTCGGCGGCGCTGACGGCGCTCGGCGAGACCACGATCCAAGTGCCGGCGACCAGAGCGAGCGCCACGATCGATCCGATGCCACGTCCGATCGGTCCTTGACGACCGACTGTGTTCCTGTTCCCCGCCATCGCCTCGCCCGCTCTTCGCCTCGTGCGTCGGAGCATCACGGTCGACGCTCCGTCCTGGTATCAACCTTACTACCACTTTCCGTGGCGGCAAGCTCTGCAGAGTATCTGGAGCGTGCCGGCGTCTCACACCGCCGGCGGCAGGGGCAGTCCGTCGCCGATCACGGGGAGGTGGTCACGGCAGCAGGTATCCGGCGACGTCGGCCAGAACGTGAGCCCGGGTCAGCACGAAGACATCGAGGTGACCGCCGTCGCCGAGCCCGACGATCGTGCCGTTGGGCCGAACGTCCCCGTCGTGGTCGACGTTGACGTTCGACGTCGTCGGTCGTGCTGCCCCGCTCGGCCAGAGTGTCGCGTAGCCGGGACCTGTTCCGATCATCGTCACGTTGAGGACGACGCCCGCCGCTCCGTCGGGAACGCCCGCGACCCCGCCGATCTGAGGCCGGATCGTGGCACCGTCACCGACGAGGCCCTTCGGACCCGGCGCCGGCTCGTCGGGTCGGGTGTCGAAGATGCGAGCCGGCTGTAGTGGCACGAAGAGGCCGCTGGTCCCGGAGGGAGCCTCGTCGCTCGTGACCCACCCGAGCACGTCGGCCACCAGGTCGACGCCGACCGAGGACGAGAATCGGACACGCCCGTCAGGTCCCACGGGCACGATCACCTGATTGGCCACGATCTCGCCGGCGCCGTTCATGTTGAGCGAGCTCGCCGCCGGGCGGTCTCCGTCCGGCCAGATAGTCACGAAGCCGGCACCATCGGGATCGGTTGCGGTCACGTTCATCACGACTGCTTCGACGCCGTCGGTCGGGACGCCGGCGCGACCCAGCACATCGGCGGTGACGGTGCCGTCGGCCGGGATGCGGTGAGCCGGACCGAGATCGGAAGCGACCCGGCTGTCGAACAGGCGGCGGGGTGACCGAGTCACGATTCGGCCGTCGTCGGAGGCCGAGGCCTGCGGTGTGAAGTACCCGGCGACATCCCCGATGAGGTGGGCGTCGCGCAGCGTGAAGAGCGAGATCGTGCCGTCATCGCCGACCGGGACGACGACGAGGTTCGCCCGTACCTGCCCCGGGGTGACCAGGTTCAGGCTGGACGTGGTCGCCCGGATCGACTCGGTCGGGCTCGCCGCGACGTAGCTGGGAACCTGGACGCCGACGCCGGTCAGGTTGATCGCCACGGCGGTCACACCCGTCGACGGCACGCCGGCACGGTCGGCGACCTGCACCGAGAGCTCCGTCCCGCCGTGGACGATGCCCTTGTATCCGGCAGGGGATTCGGCGGGGCGGGTGTCGAACAGACGCGTGGGTGGCAGCGGCACGAACTTCGACGTCGTGCCGTCGACGTCCACGGTGCGCTTCGACGTGGCCGAGGCGCCGTCGTCGTCGGTACCGGTGTACGAGACGGTGTAGGACCCGCCGGTCGGGAAGGTGTGTGTGGTCTCCGCCGCCTGTGTTTCGTTGTCCGTCCCGTCGCCGAAGTCCCACCGGTGATCGACGATGTCGCCGTCCGGGTCGTGCGACGGTGTGCTGTCGAACGTGCACGTCGGCCCCGTGCAATCGGTCGTGAAGTCGACGACCGGATCCTGATTGGATCCAGCGGGCACGTCCTTGTCGATCCGGACGTAGTCGATGTCACCGCTGAAGTAGTCGCATCCGACGTTCCGCTGGTTGCACGCCGACTTCCCGCCGATCGTGAGTTCGAAACCGTTGGCGATGGCGCCCACGGACACGCGCCGTCGATCGACCGGCTGGGTGCCGCCGTCGATGTACATGGCGACGTCGCCGGCAGATCGAACGCATCTGACCGTGTGCCAGTCGCCGTCGGCGAGCGAGGTCGGACCGGTCACGGCGGCCTGATCCCGCTGTGTCCGCCGGAAGAGGCAGGTCGGACGACCGTTGTTGTGTTCGAGTTTCCAGTAGCCACCCTGCGTCTGGCTCTGTCCCTTCTGGACGATGTTGCCGTCTCCCCGATCGGCGCGATACCTGATCTCGATCGCAAAGTCGGCGGAACCCGGGTTCAGGTGTTGGTGGGTGCCGACCACCGCGAGACGCTCGGGACGGAGCGGGGACGTGTCGGGTGCAGCGTACGGCCAGCGGAATCCGGTGGATCCGGCGTGCGCGGCGCCCGTCACGATGTCGGGGCCGATCGTGCCGTCCAGCCCGAACCCACTCGAGTCGTGCATCACGTCGGTGTCGGAGCCTTCGTTCATCTGGTACGAGGCGACCGTCCTCATGGCTGCATGTGCGGGTGCTGGTGCGGCGGTGGCGAGCACCAGCGCCACTGCAAGCGCGGTGATCGACGCGGTCACGATCGGCAGGATTCGGGGGCGGTTCATCGAGTCGTACACAGTTCCGTTGGCTCGTCGTGGGTTTCGGGGGTTCCCCGTCGCCACACGGGTCAAACCGTGTGGTCGAGGGACTCCGGACCGCCTACTCTGCCGGAAGCAGGGGTCGCTGACCAACTTTGTCCGTCACCCGTTCGGGTCACTTTCCGTGGCGGACCACCGAGTGATGCCGCGCTGAGCGCGTCTCGATACAAGTCTTGCTTCACTCTGCACCGTAAACTAGAACTGGAGTTGACCGAACGTGCGGAGTCCGGTCCACGAGTTGGAGGACCGAACATGCGGGTTTCGACGAGGCGGAAGCGTCGATCGGCGATCGTGACAGCACTCGGTGTCGCTGCGGCGGCGACGATGGCGACGATCACAGCGGTCGGGCCGGCGAATGCGTCCGGTCCGGGTTCGCCGGCGACCTGGGGCGGCAACGGCAGCGGGCAGCTCGGCGACGGTTCGAACACCGCGCACCGGGCCCCCGACGTCATCGATCTGGACGGCGTGGTCGATCTGCACGGCGGCCGCGAGCACGTGGTCTCGTTGCTCTCGAACGGCACGGTCCGTACGTGGGGACGGAACAATCAGGGCCAGATCGGCGACGGCACGACCGTCGATCGGGCGAATCCCACACCGGTCCCGGGGGTCAGCGGCGTCGTGGCGGTCGAGACCGGCCACTACCACTCGCTCGCGCTGGGAGCCGACGGGCGGATCTGGTCGTGGGGGTACAACGCGTTCGGGCAACTCGGCGACGGCACGACGACCACGCGGACGTCGCCCGTCCGCGTCCAGGGGATCGCGAACGCGGTCGGGATCGCGGCCGGACGCGACATGAGCTACGCGATCCGTGCCGATGGGACGTTGTGGGCATGGGGGCTCAACGGCGACGGGCAGCTCGGCGACGGTACGACCGTTACCCGGACCACCCCGGTCCGGGTCGGGAACTTGACGAACGTCGTCGATGTCGCCGGCGGTCGAGATCACGGCCTCGCGGTGCTTGCCGACGGAGAGGTCTGGGCCTGGGGATGGAATGAGTACGCCCAGGTCGGCGACGGGACGACGGTCGACCGGACGAACCCGATCCGTGTGACCGGCTTGACCGCGGCGTCGGGTGTGATCGCCGGCGCGCACCACTCGTATGCGCTGCTCGAGAACGGTCAGGTGTGGTCGTGGGGGCGCAACTATCGTGCACAACTGGGCGACGGCACCACGACGCAACGGAGCCGACCCGTTCGCGTCGGCAATCTCGCCGGTGTCGTCGCGATCGGCAGCGGCCGCGACCACGGTCTCGCCGTCCTGTCCGACGGCACCGTCCGTGCCTGGGGCAACAATGAGGCGGGCCAGCTCGGTGACGGCACGCTGACGGAACGACCGAGTCCGATCACCGTTCCGGGACTCGCTGGTGCCGAGGTCGTCGGTGGCGGCTCCGACTATTCGGTGGCACTCGTCGGCAGCGGCGAACCGCCGCCACCACCACCTCCACCACCACCACCTCCTCCACCACCACCTCCTCCTCCTCCGAACGAGCCGCCGAACGCGGTCATGGGTGCGAGCTGCGCAGGGCTCGCGTGCAGTTTCACGAGCGGTGCCAGCAGCGATCCGGATGGTTCGATCGTGGCCCGCTCATGGTCGTTCGGTGACGGTGCTTCGTCGTCCGGCAGGTCCCCGACCCACGTCTACGCGAGCGCGGGCACGTACACCGTCACGCTCACGGTCACCGACGACGACGGCGCGAGCGACAGCGCATCGATGAACGTCGTGGCCGCCTCGAACAGGGCGCCGATCGCGTCGTTCACGTCGTCGTGCACCGCGTTGACATGCAGCCTCGACAGTTCGGCATCGACCGATCCCGACGGCACGATCGTGTCGCGCGACTGGGATTTCGGTGACGCCACCAGCGGCTCCGGCACCGTGACGAGCCACACGTACACGTCCGAGGGCACGTACACGGCCGTGTTGACGGTGACCGACGACGACGGTGCGACGGCCACGGCCGAGCAGCAGATCATCGTGACCGCGACCCCGGCCGACGGGGCGCCGACGGCGTCGTTCACGTCGTCGTGCACCGCGTCGAAGTGCGGCTTCGACAGTGCGGCGTCGACCGACGCCGACGGCTCGATCGTGGCCCGCGCGTGGGACTTCGGCGACGGGTCGACGGGTACGGGCGCGGCGCCGGAGCACGAGTTCGCCGTGTCGGGCACGTACGACGTGCGCTTGACGGTGACCGACGACGATGGCCTGAGCTCCACGTTCACCCGGTCGGTGACCGTCCAGACGTCCGCGAGTCTGCCGCCGTCGGGTGAGGTGGAGTCGTCGGCGTTGACGAGTGTGACCCCGTTCCGCCTGTTCGACACCCGGGCCGACCAGCCCGCACCCGGCCCGAAAGGCCTCGTCCCCGCCGACACCAGCATCGACGTCGCCGTCGCCGGAGTCGGCACGATCCCCGACGATGCCACCGCCGTCGCGGTCAACTTGACCGTCGTCGCTGTCGACGCTCCGAGCTTCGTCACCGCCTGGCCCGCCGGCACCCCACGACCCACCGAACTGTCGAGCCTCAACGTCATCGCACCCGGCTCCGTGCGAGCCAACCTCGCCATCGTGCCCGTCGGCGCCGACGGCGACATCAGCCTGTACACCCTGCGCGACGCCCACCTCCTCGGCGACGTCGTCGGCTACTTCACCAAGTCCGAAGCCGCCGCCGCCGGCCGCATCATCACGCAAGAACCCCAACGGCTCTTCGACACCCGACCTGGGCCCGACAACGGACCCAAAGGCCCGATCCCCACCAACGGCGAGATCACCATCGACGTCGCCGGCCGAGCGGGGGTGCCCTCGGCAGGGGCCGGCGCCGTCATCATCAACCTCACGGGCACCGGATCGACCGCCCCCTCGTTCGTCACCGCCTGGCCCGAAGGCCCCCGGCCCGACACCAGCTCCGTCAACATGAATCGCGCCGATGAAACCGTCGCCAACATGGTGATCGTCCCGATCGGCGCCGACGGCACGATCAAGTTGTTCGCGACCGCCACCACCGACGCCCTCGCCGACGTCCTCGGCTACGTCACGGACGGTTCGGCACCATCGACGACGACCGGCCTGTTCGTGCCGATCGCTCCGGAGCGGTTGTTCGACACCCGCCCCGGTGAACCGGCCGCCGGCCCGAAGGGAACGATCGGAGCGAACACCTCGATCACGACCGAGATCGCATCGGTCGGCGGCATCCACCGGTGGTGACGTGCGGCCGAACGGAGCCATCCTCCGACTCGGCGCCGGCGGCGACCTCGATGCCTACGCACTCACCGCGGCCCACCTGATCGGCGACGCTTCCGGCTACCTCCTCAGGTGATCTCGTCCGGGTTCCGCTGTCGAGCGGTTCGTCGCTGGTTCCGGTTGTCGACCGTGTACGGCCCGAAGTAGCAGACCGGCAAGCCGGACCGGTCGATCCGGCACGACCGGTGACGGTCCCCGACGATCGAGCTCTCGACGTCGGCACGACGCTGGTTCCCGGCATGTGGCCGGGGGCGACCGCGATCGCTGCCAGTCCGGCCGACAATGCCGTCATGTGATCCGTCGGCCTCGCGCCCGGCTGACGTGGCTCGACTCCGCATGCCCGGGTCGATCGGTGGCAGGATTGGTCCATGTCGACGGTCGATCCGAAACTTCTCAGCCAAGTCCGCTACCGCTGCATCGGTCCGTCGCGTGGGGGCCGCGTGGTCGCCGTCGCCGCCGACCCCGTGCGCAAGAACGTGTTCTACTTCGGAGCGGTCGCCGGAGGTGTGTGGAAGTCGGACGACGCGGGCCAGTACTGGCAGAACATCACCGACGGGTACCTCTCCACGTCGTCGATCGGTGCGCTGGCGGTCGCTCCCTCGGACGGCAACGTGATCTATGCCGGCACCGGCGAGACCACCATCCGGCTCGACATCACACACGGTGACGGCATGTACAAGTCGACCGACGGTGGCGCTTCATGGCGTCACGTCGGCCTCGCCGACACCCGCCACATCGGCGAGATCCGGGTCCATCCGGACGATCCCGACCTCGTGTACGTCGCCGCCCTCGGCCACGCCTCGAAGGACAACCCGGAGCGTGGGCTCTACCGGACCCGGAACGGCGGGGAGACGTGGGATCGTGTGCTGCACGTCAGCGACCGTGCCGGTGCCGTCGACGTCGCGCTCGATCCGAACAATCCGCGCATCGTGTTCGCCACCATCTGGCAGGCCCGCCGGACGTTCTGGTCGATCGATTCCGGTGGCCCCGACAGCGGGCTGTGGCGCTCGAAGGACGGCGGCGACACCTGGGAGAACATCAGCTCGAATCCTGGTCTTCCGTCCGGCACGCTCGGCAAGATCGGTGTCGCGGTATCAGCGGCGAAGCCCGGTCGCGTCTTCGCGCTCGTCGAAGCGGAGGGCCGCACGCGAGGTCTCTACCGATCGGACGACCACGGAGCGACGTGGGAGCACGTCTCGAAGAAGCCCGAACTCCAGTGGCGGCCCTGGTACTACATGCACGTCATCGCCCACCCGACCGACCCCGACACCGTCTACGTGATGAACATGAAGGCGTGGAAGTCGGTCGACGGCGGCCGGAATTTCGACGAGTGGCTCACGCCGCACGGCGACAACCACGCGCTCTGGATCGACCCGGAACAACCCGACCGCATGATCGGGTGCGACGACGGTGGGGCGTGGGTGTCGCTCAACGCAGGAGAGTCGTGGTCGACGATCTACAACCAGCTGACGGCTCAGTTCTACCATGTCGCCACCGACGACCAGTACC
>CAXBAZ010000024.1:0-15144 GCA_963973395.1 uncultured Acidimicrobiaceae bacterium | reverse complement strand
GTGTTGAACAGGACGACCTCGTTGTCCCCCCGCACGAGGAGCAGGTGGACGACAGCGGTGTCGCCGAGTTCGACGGTGGCGCCGTCGCCCGGCGTGAGCTCGGTCACGGTGACCTCGGTCGCTCCGACCGAGGGTTCGATCTGGAGGTCGAGCGGGGCGTCCTCGGCGGTCACGGGAGCGATCACGGCGCGCACTTCGATCACGAACGAGAGTGCGTCACCCGGGCGGATGCCGCTCGATTCGCCGCCGGGGGGCTCGTCGCCGTAGGCGAGGATCGCCGGCACGTCGAGCTTGACCACCGAGCCCGCCTGGGTGCCGATCAGGCCGTCGTCCCAACCCTGGATCACACCTCCGCGCCCCAACGGGAACTCCAACGGGGTGTCGCGGGAATAGCTCTCGTCGAAGATCGCTCCGTCCTCGGCGCGGATGCCGATGTAGTCGACGATCAGCGTGTCGCCGTCCTGGGCGTTGCGTCCGGTACCCGAGCGGATCGTGTGCGTGATCAGAGCGGTCGGGATCTCGCACGGGCGTACGGCCTGGGGAATCTCGCCGTCGACGTAGTCGGCGGCGTCAGGGCCGTCTTCGCAACCCTCGGCCGGCAGCAGCGGGCTGTTGACGATCGACGTCGGGACGACGACGGTGTCCGAGGTCTCGTCGGGCGGTGCGGCGGCGTCGTCGGAACCGCCGCCGCACGCAGCGAGGACGACGAGGAGGGCCGAGACGGTGCGCCGCATGGGGGGCGACGCTACCGGCTCAGGTGCGCGGGTGGGCGGCGAGCCAGGCCGCCTCGGCGACGCCGATGTCGGTCGACGGCGCGGCCTCGGTGAACGGCCACAGCTCCTCGGCGATCCGGCGATAGTTCCCCGTCGCTCCGAGTTCGCCGAGCAGGGCGTACAGACCGAGGTTGATGCGCTGGATGAACACGAACGCACGGGGCACGGTTGCGTACTGGGAGATCGGGCTCGCCCTGTCGAACGTGTGCCGGACGATGCCGCTCGCGTACTCGCCCGACCACGTCATCTCCCGGGATTCGGCGACCGGCTCGTAGAACCGGCTGAAATACTCGCCGACCTGGTCGGTCGGGACCGGTGCACCGGGCCGGAGCATGCCGGCGCCTTCGAGGATCGTCCGGAACCCGGCCGGGTCCTGGTCGACCGCGGCGGCCTTCACCATCGAGGCGAACGTGTGCATCTCGACGGGGGTGAAGTGTTTGACGAGGCCGAAGTCGAGGCTGCGGAACACGAACCGGAAGATCGTCTCGGCCGCGAGGTCGCGCTCGGTGCGGCTCCAGGTGAGGAGTTCGTCCCAGGTCGCACCGTTGACGAGTTGCGACGTCAACACCCGGCCGCTCGAGTACGCCGGCACCACGTCCGGGACGTGGATGTACGGGTGGCCGCGGTAGTAGTCGGCGAACTCGGCCTGGTTGCGGGCCTCGAGTCGGTAGTCGAGCTCCTCCGCGAGGCGCTCCTTGATCTCGGCCACCATGTCGTCGGGATCGAGCCCACCGAAACCCTGCTTGAGGATCGTGCCGAGCATGCCGGCGTTCTTCAGGTCGGCCGTGATCGCCTCGTCGACGCCGGGGTACTGCACCTTGACGGCGACCGGTGTCTCCTCCCCGGTGTCGGGGTGCCGGGCGATCGCGCGGTGGACCTGACCGATCGACGCGGCCGCGATCGGCGCAGGGTCCCATTCGACGAAGAGTTCGTCCGGGGGCGACCCGAGCTCGGCCTCGACGACGCCGGCCGCGAGCTGAGCCGACATCGGCGGGGCGCCCGACCGCAGTTGAGCGAGCGCCATCCGCATCGGTTCCGGCAGACCCTCGTCGAGGTAGCTCGCCATCTGACCGAGCTTCATGAGGGCGCCCTTCATCTGACCGAGTTGTTCGGCCACGGCCGACGCGGTCTTCAGCTCACGCCGCTCGTCGAGCTCGATCCGCCGCTCGGTCGATGCGAACACCTTCCGAGCGGCCGTCGAGGCATAGTTCCCACCGACCCGTGCGCCCAGTTTGGCAACCTTCGCCGAGCGACCGGCCCACGACGTTCGTAGCACTCAGGCAGGCTACCCACCGTCGGTGGTCGGCTGGCTGGCGTCGGTTCGTCCCACCGGTTCGGCTCGGACCGCCGTTCACGCGCCCGTGCCGTACCGTACCGTCACTCGTCGAGCGGGATGAAGATGAATGCGGCGTCGGAATCCGGCGTGAAGATGGCGCTCAGGTTCGAGTCGCCGAGCAGGTTGGGTCCGCTCCCGTCGCACACCAGATTCACCGTCGTTTCGCCGCTGACCGGAACGAGGCTGACGTTGAGCGTGCGAGTGCCGGCCAGTGAGGCCCAGTCGTCGGACAGCACGTCGGAGAGGAACACGTTGTCGTCGACCGTGTTCCCTGTGGTGATGGTGCAACGAACCTGGGCATCCGCCGCGAACCCGAAGATCGAGGTGTTCGCGAACGCAGTGATGAATCCGACGGTCGGCGTGTCGATCGTGATGGACGTGATGATCTCGTCGGTGCCGGTCACGGAGTCGCTGGCGTCGTTGGCGCCGGCGGCTTCACCATTGTCGTACCGGCCGTCCGACTCCGTCTTGGTGTAGACGTCTGCGCTGTTCGCCTTTGCGCCGACGGCGGCGTCGACTTCGGCTTCGGTGTAGTAGCGGTCGTCGTGGGTGTGGTCGTCGTAGATGCCGACCACGTCGATGAAGATGTCGACGTTGCCCTGCAGGTTGTAGATCGAGAACTCGCCGCCGGCGTCGAGGTCGACGTTGACCGCGTTGGGGACGGGACCCTGTCCGGGGAGCGGGTTCAGGTGCGATGCGACTGGCAGCGGTGCTCCTGCCGGGAAGAGCGAGACGAACGTCGGGGCGGTGGCGTTGATGGCGGTGACGTTCAGGCTGAGTGCCGTCGATTCGGCCGGCAGATTGCAGTTGCCGACGGCATCCTGGCCGCTGAGCGTGTACGTCTCGTCCGGTCCGAGTGGCGCCGAGCGGGGACCGACCTGGAAGTCGACGCGGGTGTCGGCGAGACGACAGGGTTCGATCGGTAGGTAGACGGGCTTTTCGCCCGACGACGTGGTCGCGTGGGTGATCCCGATGCCGCCGGCACCGAGACTCACCGCGATCGCGGCCCCGACAGCCGCCCACTTGCTCCTGATGTGATTTGTGCTCATGTGAACGAGCGTCTCACATGATGGACCGGGCGTGCACTGAAATATTCAGGCAAGTATCGGTCAGGAACGGTTTCGTGCGACCACGGAGTCGATGGCGCGCATGAGTTGTGGCACGAAGCGCTTGGCGTTCGCCACGACGGCGTCGTGGCCACCTTCGACCCGGAACGCCTCGGCGTCGGGGATCCAGTCGAACAGCTTCGCCTGTCGTCGAAGCGGCACGACCGGGTCGTCCATGGTGATCACGACCGAGGTCGGGACGTCGACGTCGCCGATCCAGTCGGACGACGAGAACGCACCGATCGCCTTGCCGGCTTCGAGGATCGCCTTCCAGTCGTGTTCGGCGACCTGCTCGGTCGCCCACGGCCCCCAGGCACCGGTCTTGCGTTGCAGGTACACCTGATCGGTGATCCAGTCGCGGGCCTGGTACGGCGTGAATCGGGCCAGCGTGGCGAGGCCCGTCAGACCGATGAACGAGAGGCGCTCGGGTCGCTTGCCGGCGAAGTACGGCGTCGTCGCGCACAGCACCAGACCGTCGACACGGTCGCGATGGCGCTGCCAGGTGAGTTGCGCCACGGGTCCGCCCATCGAGTACCCGACCGGGATGAACGAGTCGACGCCGAGCGCGGCGGTGACCGCGGCGACGTCGTCGGCGCAGTCTTCGAGGCGGAAGGGCCGCCGGCTGCGCAGACCACGCCCGTGACCGCGATGGTCGAATGCGATGACCCGGTAGCGCTCGCTCAGCGCCGAGTAGCACGTGAACCAGTTGATGTCGGCGGTGGCCGTCCAGCCGTGCAGCAGCACGACGGTCGGAGCGCCGACGGGGCCCGGGAGGTCGCGGACGAACAACGACCCTCGATCACCGAGGTCGAGATCCTGACCGGGCGGGAGATCCGGCGTGTGGGAGGAGCCCGACGCGAAGGTGAGGTCGCGGTCGGTCGCGGTCAGATCGACTCCACCTTCAGCACCTTCACGGTGAGCGCACCGTTGGGTGCCTCGTACGAGACGGTGTCGCCCTCGGACGCGCGCTGGAGCGCCGCACCGAGCGGGCTGGCAGGGCTGATGACGTCGGCGCCCTCGATCTGCTCTTCCATGTTGCCGATCACGTAGCGCTCGGCCATGTCGTCGGAGTCGCCGTCGTAGACGATCGTGTAGGCGAACTGGTCGTCGACGATCTCCGAGTTCTCGAGCATGTGTTCGAGTTGCCGGATCCGGCCTTCCATGTGACCCTGCTCGTCCTTGGCGGCGTGGTAGCCGGCGTTCTCCTTGAGATCGCCTTCTTCGCGGGCCCGTTCGATCTTGTCGGCCACCTCGATCCGGCCACGGGTGGTCAGGTCGTGGAATTCCGCCTGGAGCCGTTCGTAGGCGGCGCGTGAGAATTTCTGAGTCGCCATAGTGGATCGAGCCTACCGAGCCGCCCCGATCCTCGAACGCGCTCGCGCGCCGACGGCCTGTGCCCACAGCCCGTGCAGGCTCTAGATTCGACGAACTATGGCACACAAGATCGCAGTCATCGGTGGAGACGGAATCGGACCGGAGGTGACGGCCGAGGCGCTCAAGGTGATGGAGGCCGCCGGGGTCGACCTCGACACCACCGACTTCGACCTGGGCGGCGCCCGCTACCTGCGCGACGGCGAGATTCTCAGCGACGACACGCTGGCGGAACTGCGCGGGTTCGACGCGATCCTGCTCGGTGCCGTCGGCACGCCCGAGGTGCCGCCTGGGGTGATCGAGCGGGGACTGCTCCTCAAGATGCGATTCGAGCTCGACCTGTACGTGAACCAGCGTCCGTTCGTCGGGACCGCCCCCGGGCACGATCGCGCCCACGACTTCGTGGTGATCCGCGAGAACACCGAGGGCCCGTACGTCGGGGAGGGTGGTGTACTGCGCAAGGGCACGCCGAACGAAGTGGCGACGCAGGGGTCGGTCAACAGCCGCATGGGCGTCGAGCGGTGCATCCGCTACGCGTTCGAACTGGCCCAGCAACGTGAACATCGGCACGTCACGCTCGTCCACAAGACGAACGTGTTGACGTTCGCCGGCGATCTCTGGGAGCGTGCGTTCGATGCGGTGGCCGCCGAGTATCCCGAGGCCACGACGGCGTACAACCACGTCGACGCGGCCTGCATCTACTTCGTCCAGGACCCGCACCGGTACGACGTCGTGGTCACCGACAACCTGTTCGGCGACATCCTGACCGATCTCGGCGGAGCGGTCAGCGGCGGCATCGGGCTCGCCTCGTCGGCCAACTTGAACCCCGCCCGGACCGGACCGTCCATGTTCGAGCCCGTGCACGGGTCGGCCCCTGACATCGCCGGCCAGAACGCGGCGAACCCGACCGCGGCCGTCCTGTCGGCCGCGCTCATGCTCGACTTCCTCGGTGAAGGAGATGCCGCCGATCGCATCCGTGCGGCCTGCACCGACGCGGGTACCGGGAGCACCACGTCGGTGGGTGACACGATCGCCGCCCGGGTGCGAGACTGAAACTGTCGCCGCGCACACCGAGCGACCAGTACCCAGCGAGCACGATCAGCAGCGCGATCAGTCAGGAACCAAGATGCCCATCACACCGACCCCCAAGATCTGGATGAACGGCGAACTCGTCGCCTGGGAGGACGCCACGGTGCACGTGCTGACCCACACGCTGCACTACGGGACCGGGGTGTTCGAGGGCATCCGGGCCTATGAGACCTCGCAGGGCCCGGCGGTGTTCCGGTTGACCGAGCACATCGAGCGGCTGTTCAACTCGGCGAAGATCCTCGGGATGGAGATCCCGTACACGGTCGACGAGTTGATCGCAGCGACGAAGGCGACCGTCGCATCGACCGAGCTGGCATCGTGCTACGTCCGGCCGCTCGTGTACTTCGGGTACGGCGAGATGGGCCTCAACACGATGCCGTGTAGCATCGATGTGGCGATCGCGTGCTGGCCGTGGGGTGCGTACCTGGGCGACGACGCCGTCACCAAGGGCGTGCGGCTCAAGACGTCGTCGTGGACGCGCCACGACCACAACACGATGCCGCCGGCGTCGAAGACCACCGGGAATTACGTGAACTCGTCGCTCGCCAAGGTCGAGGCGCTCAAGGCCGGCTACGACGAGGCCCTGATGCTCGCACCGAACGGGCTCGTGGCCGAGTGTTCGGGTGAGAACGTGTTCGTGTCACGCCACGACAAGCTGATCACGCCACCGGTGTCGGCCGGCGCGCTCGAGGGCATCACGCAGAACACGGTCATGAGGCTGTGCGACGACCTCGGATTCGACGTGGTGTGCGACAACCTCGCGCGCTCCGACGTGTACATCGCCGACGAGATGTTCCTCGTCGGAACGGCGGCCGAGGTCAGCTCGGTGAACTCGGTCGACGATCGCGCCATCCCGTGCCCCGGCCCGAAGACTTCGGCGATCGCCGAGCTCTACGGCCAGGTCGTGCGCGGCGAGGTCGACCGGTTCAAGGACTGGTGCGAGCTCGCGTCGTGAGGCTCGGCGTCGCCGCGCCGGTCGGGCTCACCGACGGCGTCGGCGCTGCACCCAGTCCCACGCCCGCTTGGCGAGCGACACCTTCACGATTCCGCTGAACAGTCCCATTCGACATACCTCCGAGACCTAGGTACCCAGGTGGCTCCCGTTCGAACCGCCCGAACGGATCGACCGGTGTCGTCGCAGCACTTGAGTTGATCGTTCGAACTGCCGATGAGCCTCGGTGCCGATCGAGACGTCCCCCCGGCGTCGGGCGACCCGATCCAACCGACCCCGCCGACCCCGGAGCCTGATCGCCACGTTCGCGGTCCTGTCGCTGGTGATCGTCCTTGCGACCGGTGTCCTGGTCGGCCTCGTACTCCGGCACACGATCCGTGAGCGTGTGATCACCGATGCCGCCCGCACCGCGGAGATCGCCGTCGGCGTCGGCGTCATCCCGGTGCTCGAACCGGAGGACCTGGCGCAGAGCTTCGTCCCGCTGTCCGACGAACGGATCGAGGTGATCGAAGGGGCGCTGGGGCCGAGCCTCTCCCCGAACGGGATCGTTCGTCTGAAGGTGTGGAACCTGCAGCACTGGCTCGTGTACTCCGACAACCCCAATCTGGTCGGACGGTGGTTCGCCGGGACCGAGCCGCTGGAGGCGGCGTTCGCAGGCGAGGTGTCGTCGGACATCACCGACCTGTCGGCCCCGGAAGAGCGCGAGGAGCGTCAGTTCGGCGAGCTGCTGTCGGTGTACGTGCCGCTCCGCATCGATGCCGGCGAGTTCACCGCCGACCCGTCGGGCACGGTCGTGGGCGCGTTCGAGATCTATCTGCCGTACGCCCCGATCGCTGCACAGATCCGGGAGGACACCACGCGACTGCTCCTCGCGCTCGGGGTGGGCCTCACGGTGCTGTACCTGGCGCTCTACCGCATCGTGGCGCGGGCCTCGCGGACGATCCGTCGACAGGGCGCGGAGAACCTCCGGCGCGCGAGCGAGGACGAACTGACCGGACTCGTGAACCGCGAGCGCTTCCAACAGGACCTGACCGACCTGATCGTCGAGCGGCGGCGCGACGGTGGATGTGTCGACCTGCTGCTGTTCGACGTCGACGGGTTCCAGACCATCAACGACACGCTCGGACATGATCGGGGCGACATCGTGCTCCGGCACATTGCCGACCGGTTGCGCACCAACGTGCGCAGTTGTGACGTGGTGGCCCGGCTCGGCGGCGACGAGTACGGTGTCATCGTCGACGGCCACGGCCCCGGCGACACGTCGACGTCGATGGCCGAGCGGCTCCTGGCGACACTGAGCGAACCCGTCGAGATCGACGGGATCCAGCTGGACGTGAGGTGTTCGGTCGGCATCAGCCGCTTTCCCGACGATGGTGACACGGCGTCGGACCTGCTCCGCCGCGCCGACATCGCGATGTACTCGGCGAAGCGCAGCCACGGCGTGTTCGCCGTGTTCGATCCCGCGCTCGACCACTTCTCGGCCGACGCGCTCGCCTTGGTCGGCGACGTCCGGAACGGCATCGCACGCGGGGACTTCTGGCTCGCCTTCCAGCCGCAGGTCGCGATCGACAGCGGCGAACTCCTGGGCTACGAGGCACTGGTCAGGTGGGAACACCCCGAACGCGGTCTGGTGCCACCGGATGCGTTCATCCCGGCTCTCGAAGCCCTGCCGGCCTGCCGAGAGCTCACCGACCACGTGATCTCGCTCGCCGTTCGACAGTTGGCGGCGTGGCGCGAGGCCGGGTTCGAGCCGACGGTCGCCGTGAACCTGTCGGCGCGCGACACGTCGGACCATGCCTTGCCGAGCCATGTCGCGGCAACCTTGTCTGCGCACCAGATCGGAGCCGACAGGCTGCATCTGGAGCTGACGGAGAGCGCCGCGCTCGCGAACCCGGACGCGACCGTCCGGGTCCTCCGGGAACTGCGCGCCTTGGGGTGTGGCGTCGCGATCGACGACTTCGGCACCGGCTTCGCATCCGTGAGCTACCTGACCTCACTGCCGGTCACGTGCCTCAAGATCGATCGCTCGTTCGTCGACCGGATCCTCGACGACGCGCAGAGTGAAGCGGTCGTGCGTCACAGCATCGAACTGGGGCACGCGCTCGGGATGACCGTCGTGGCCGAAGGGATCGAGAACGAGGCCGTGCTGGCAGTGCTCGGCACGATGGGATGTGACGTCGCGCAGGGCTACTTCATCGACCGACCCCGCCCCGCCGTCGAGATCGACCCGGCACGACGACGCGGCGAGATGGCGTTCGGGGCGACGTCGTGACCCGTCGCTCGACGCCGCTGCTTCTCGCCGCCGGACTGTTCGCGGTCGGCGGTTGCGGTGCGGGCGACGCCACGACCATCGGCGAGCCCGTGTTCGCCCTCGACCGCGACGTCGCGGCACAGATCGCCGACGCGCCCGCCGATCGCGGCGCGGTCATGGCGGCGTTCGACCTCCGACTCCTCCTGCAGAGCCTGCTCACGGATCACGCCACGCTCTCCAATGAAGCGATGAGGCGGGCGATCGACGGCGGCGCGATCGACTCGACGCTCGCCGCCCTGACCGACAACACCGATCAGCTGACACTGGCGATGGGCATCGTCTACGGTCCGAGCGGGGCCAACGCCTTCGATCAGCTCTGGACCAACCACATCGAGTTCTTCAACACGTATGCGCGGGCGATCGCGGCGGGCGACACACAGGGCGCGCAGGAGGCGACCGACGCGCTCGACCACTACGAGCACGACTTCTCCGATTTCGTCGACGTCGCGACCGTCGGCGAGCTGGGCTTCGAGACCGTGCTCCACGTGCTGCACAGTCATGTCGACCAGCTGCTCCTGCAGGCCGACCTCTGGGACCGCGCCGATCATGAAGCGGCGATCGAGGTGGCGGACGAGGCATTCCGGCACATGGACACGATCGCAGCAGCGCTGGCGGGGGCCATTGCCGCCCAGCAGCCCGCGGTCTTTCCGGGCGACGTCGACGACCCCGGCCGTGCGATCTGTAGCGCGGCCCGGCTCGATGTCGCCGCGTGGATCGTTGCGCGAGCCGATGTGAGCGCAGCCCGGCGTCTCGGTCCTGGCGGCTATCTCGACGCAGCCGTTTCGGCACTCGAGGTCGCGGAAACCGCAGGCGCGGCGTGGCTCGAACCGGCCGAGCGCGAATCGCTCGACGTGGCATTCTCTGACTTCGAGGACGACGACGACCCGACGACCGTGCGATCGCGGGTGCTCGGCGAGGTCCTGCCGGCCGTGACATCGTCGTCGTGCGCCTCGGTGGTGGGCCGAGGCTGAAACTGGCGGCGACGCGTCGACTCCGCCACGGCATCGACGGACGCCGTGGCGGAGTTCGATTCAGCGCGACTGCAGATGCTGTCGTTCTGAGCTCTTCATCCTCGTGCGGTCACCACCAGCTCCACGGTCGCGGTACCTCGACCGTTTCGGTGTCGAACCTGACCTGACCGTTCTTCTGGAGCATGACGGTGATCGTGTACGTCCGTCCGGCCGGGCCGAAGCTCTCCGCCCGCAGCTTGACGACCTTGTCGTTCAGGATCCGGATGTCGTTCGGGCGATCCTTCCGCCCGAGCCCCGAGTCGTCTTCCGACGAGGTGACGCTCACGATCGAACTCCGGATGATCCTCCGGTAGTCGGTGGCGAGCACCAGCACGCTGCGAAGCCGGTGATCGGGGAGCCAGAGCCTCGACGGCAGAGCGATCACATCGGCGTCGAAGCTGTCGAGCGCGAGGCCGACGATCGCGGCGTCGTGGTCGGACGCACGGTACGGCGTCGTCGGATCGAACAGGTCGATCTGGTAGTCCGACTTGAACGAGGTGTCGTAGTCGAAGACGTCGGGCTCGTCGGAGTTGATGTGCCACTCCGTCGCCCCGGTGACCTGCGACGTCATCGTCGAACTCGACATGACGTAGTCGAGGTAGCCGAACTGACCGTCGAAGACGTAGCTGTACGCCAGTTCGCCGCCGTACTCGGCGATCAGATCGGTGTACCCGTTCGCCGTGAGTGCGTCGATCGGGTCTTCCTTGTCGTACGAGTTGAGGTCACCGATGATCAACCAGTCGTCGTCGTCCACACCCGTCGGGTCGCCGTCGATCCACGTGGCGAGCGCTTGCGCGGCCTTCGTGCGCGTGTCGTTGCAGCTGCCGGCGAGTGGGTGGTCGTCTGGCGCTCCGCACTCGGAGCCCTTCGACTTGAGGTGGTTGACGACGACGGAGAAGACCTCGCCGCTCGAGTTGTCGATGAACGACGCCGCGACTGCGGCGCGATTCTTGTCGGCCGAGCTGCCGTCGTCGTTGACGTAGCCGTTGGGGTTGAGGAACTCGGGTGTGTCCAGCACCGCGGCGTCGCCGGTCGGGGTGACGGCGCCGGTCCGGTACACGAGGCCCACCTTGATCGCATCGGTTCCGACGACGGAGTTCTCACCGGCGGCGATGTAGTCGTAGGTGCCCGCCCCGAACCGTTCGTTCAGACCGGCGGCGATGTCGGCCAGCGGCTCGACGCCCGGCGTGTTCTCGACCTCGACCAGCCCGATCACGTCGGCATCGAGGCCTTCGAGCGCGTTGAGCAGCTTGACCCGCTGGCGATCGAACTCGCCGGCGTCGTCCGCGCCACGACAGTCTTGGTCCTGCGTCGGGCCGCAGGTGTCGGCAGTGTCGAGGCTGACGAAGTAGTTCAGCGCGTTGAGCGTGGCGACGCGGACGTCACCACCGACCTCCGCCGGTGCCTCGTCGCGCTCGGTCTGCACGTACGTGTCGAAGCCGCCGTCGGCGTACGGGAGGATCCGGAACAGGTCGAACGAGTAGTAGATCGGCCCGGTCAGTCCGCTCACCTGATCGCCGCCGCGGAAGCTGTTGTCCTGCGAGAACAGCTCCCGGTTGATCGGGTGGATCGGGGCGGACGGGTTCTGGGCGGTGATGCCGTCGTCGACGGTGATACGGCTCCGGAGGTTGAGGTCGAGTCGGTCGAGCGCCGCCTGGCTGTCGGGTTCGAACAGGGCCGTCGGGTTGTACGGACGGTCCTCGCCGGGGGCCGGCAGTGCGACGACGATCTCGCCGAACCGGTCATAGTTGAAGTACTCGGAGATCACGAGTTCCTGCGGCATGGTCGCGGCCATGCCCTCGTACGCCTCGAAGTCGCCCGCGACCGGGATCGGGAAGTCGATCTGCGCCGGCGTCGCCACGCGTGGCTTGTCCCCGAGTTCCTCGGGCTCGAGCACCTCGACTTCCACGAACGAACCGAGTTGCGTGTTGCCGAACTGCTCCTCGACGGTGCCTTCGACCCGGACGACGTCGCCGAGGCTCACGTCGTCGTTGTCGAAGTTGAACACGAAGATGCCCTCCGACGTGGCGGGATCGCCGTCGACGTCGACCTCCTGCACGAAGAAGCCACGCAGCGCTGGCTCCGGACCCTCCTCGTCGCCCACGACCACACCTTCGATGATGACGCGTCGACCGAGGAGCGGGGACTCGTCGCCGCTGCCCTGGATCTCGTGGATCTTGAACTCGGTCGGCGGGATCGGGCAGAGCTCGGCGGCGTCCGGGTCGTTGAGCTCACCGAACGAGTTGCAGAGCGGTCCCGCCCAGCCGCCGTCGTCGTTGCGCTGCAGCGACTGGTCGGCCAGGGTCGTGCCGCTCTCCGCGACACCGATGTCGGTCGACGTCAGGCCCACGGCCGGGCCGTCGACGGCTTCGAAGGTGCCCTCGTAGCTGAGGAACTCGACGACACCATCGGGATCGACGAGAGCGACGCCATCGGGCCCGCCGTTCTGGATTCCTGGTGTGTCGACCACGATGACCCCGTCGCCGCCGCCCTGGTCGACGACGACTCCTGCCAGCGGATACGTGTCGTAGACGTTTCGCTGGGTGGAGCTGCCGTTGTACAGCACGATGCTCCAGCCGGCGAGGTCGGTCCCGGCCGGTGCGAGCACCTCGACCGCCTCGCCGACGTCGGCGCCGTTGTTGGCGCCGCCGTTGTCGTAGTGCAACTCGTTGATGCGCACCGGCGGGGGCGGGTCGATGCCGCCGCCGTCGTCGCACGGGGCGGATGCGTCCGGCGTGATTCCGCCGAGCGCGCCGAACGTGTTGGGGGACGGAGCAGCCCAGGTCAGCGCGCCGTAGCAGACGCCGTCGCCGACGAGCTGCAGCGAGTCGCCGATCGGGGTGGCGCTGGTCTCGGTGACGCCGATGTCGGTCGACGTCAGACCTGCGGCCGAACCGCTGATCGGCACAAACGATCCCTCATAGCTCAGGAACTGGCGCACGGTGCCGTCGGCGTCGACGAGCGCGAGCCCATCGGGCCCGCCATTCTGAATGCCGACACGATCGAAGGCGATCACGCCGAACCCGTTGCCGAGATCGGGAATGATGCCGTCCGCCGCCACGCTGTCGTACACGTTGAGTTGGCTGGAGCTGCCGTTGTACAGCTCGATCGTCCATCCCGACAGGTCGGTGCCGGCGGGACCGAACAGCTCGATCGCTTCGCCGACGTCGTCGCTGGCATTGTCGTAGTGCAGTTCGCTGATGAACACCGTGTCATCCACTGAACTCACCGCCGATGCCGTGCCGATCGGGACCGCCCCGATCAATCCGAGGACGGACGCTGCGCCCACCCATGTCCGAAGCCGATGGCTCATCTCCACACTCCTTGTGATCCGCCGCTGTTGTCGTCGTTGACCGCGCCTCGCCACGTGTGGCATCGCCACCCGGCTCGGCACGATTCGGACCGTAGTGCAGTCCCGCAGGCCAGCCCAGGGGATCACCGAAGCACCATCTGTTGTTCACGTGATGTTGACGCGACGTCACGTGCGCTGCACGTGGCCGCCACGACATCGGGATGCAGCGGTTCGCTATGGCGCGGACGACTCGGCGCGCCGGCGTCGGCGTTCGGCCATGCCGCCGAGCGCTTCGAACACCATGCGGTGGGCGGCGTTCACCGTCAGGTCGCTGACGTCGTACGCCGGCGCTACCTCGACCACGTCCATCCCGACCACGTCGTGGTCGAGCGCCAGTTGACGGACCATCCGCAGCAGGTCGACGGTGGCGAGGCCGCCGGGTTCCGGAGTTCCGGTGCCCGGAGCGAACGCCGGATCGAGACTGTCGACGTCGAGTGAGATGTAGAGCTTGTCGGCCGTCGCAAGGGCTTCGCCGATCGCGTCGGCCATCACGGCCTTGAAGCCGCGGTCCCAGATCTCCTGCATGGTGTGCCACACCATGCCCTGCTCCTTCATCCACGCGAACGTGTCGGCCGGCGGCCAGTACCCGCGCAGACCGACCTGCACGAACCGATCGCCCGGCACCGCACCGGACTCGATCAGCCGCCGGATGGGTGTGCCGTGGCTGGCCAGATTGCCGTCGATGATGTCGGCGGTGTCGGCGTGGGCGTCGAAGTGGACGACACCGACGTTGCCGTAGCCGTGCACGTCGGCGACGGCGGTGGCGGCCGGCCAGGTGATCGAATGGTCGCCGCCGAGCACGATCGGCACGATGCCACGAGACGCGATCTGGTGGACCCGTTCGCGGATGTTGGTGTGGCTCACCTCGGTCTGTCCGTGCGGACAGTAGGCGTCGCCGTAGTCGACGACCTCGAGGTGGTCGAAGATCTCGATGCCGAGATCGAGGTGGTACGTGCCCGCCTCGTATGCCGCCGATCGGATCGCTCGCGGCCCGAAGCGTGCGCCGGGTCGGTTGGTCGTGGCGATGTCGAACGGCGCGCCGACGATCGCCACGTCGGGCTGCCAGTCGTCGAGGTGTTCGGGGTCGGTGAGGAAGGGACGCTGACCGAAGGTGGACAGGCCCCCGAACACGTAGCCGAGCTCGAGTTGTTCGTGCATGCCGGGGGAGAGGTCGCGACGCGGCTCGTTCACGCTCGCCACCGTAGACCGGCCACGTTTCGTCCGGTTCCCGCTCGGGCACGCTCGCTCCATGTCTGACAACCACGCACCCCAACTCGACGGCGACGTGCTCGGAGAGCAGGTCGGTGACGACGGGCTCCCCGGTGTGGGCGACTATCCGCCCGAACAGATGCAGGGTGTCAACGATCCCAACCAGGTGGCCCGGGACGACGTGGCCATGCGCGAAGCTCGCACCCGCGGCGAGGAGGTCCCCGGAGACCCCGAGCGGTCCGGTGATCTGTTGCCGCCCGAGGGTGACGACGACGGCCGCGACGACGTGCAGCAGATGCTCGGTGTCGACGACCGCGAGGGTGACGACGGTCGGGCCGACGACGGTGCCGACGATCCCGCCGAAGTCGCGGCCGTGCACGTCGAGGACGACTGAGGGTCACGAACGACACCGAACGGCACGAACGATCGGGTCGCACACGGCACCGGACGTCGAGACGCCGGAAAACGAGAGCGGCCCCGGGTGCCGCAGCCGGCTGACGCCGTCGCAGCCCCCGGGGCTACCCAAAGGGTGGAGCGATCCACCACCGATCGACCTGCGGGCGTTAGCCTTTCGCTCGATCATCACATCGCCCGTCGGACCAGAGGTTCGGCGGGCGATGCCCGTTGTCGGCCGT
>CAXBAZ010000023.1:0-15278 GCA_963973395.1 uncultured Acidimicrobiaceae bacterium | reverse complement strand
CCGCGACGACGGCCTCTACGCCAACTACTTCCACCTGTCGAACAGTGACACCGGTCCCGTCCATGCTTCGCTCGAGGTCGGCACCCGAGTCCGCGCCGGCCAGATCGTCGGCTTCATGGGTTCGACCGGCAACGCCGGCATCCCGCACCTCCACTTCGAGCTCCGCACCGCCGAACGGGAGCCGATGGCCCCGTACCCGGCGGTTCTCGAGGCGATTCAGCGGGAGCAGTGCACCGTCGGATTGGGCCCGTGGTCGACCGAGTTCACGTCACCCGTCGAGCAGGCCGAGGGCGAGGCCGAAGCGTTGAAGGCGCTCGCCGATCTCACCGACGAGCAGATCGCCGGCCTGGCGCACCTTCCCGAGGCTGAGGCCGAGGAGGTCGAGTACTACACGATCGAAGGTCCCGACGGTGCACAGTGGGTCGTCGGTGCCGATGGCTCCGTGACCGCCACCGGTGAGGCTGCGATGATCGGGACCTATCAGACGGAATGCCCGATGCCGATCGACACCACCGACGAACACGGCGACCCGATCGTGTTCGGCACCGATGCGGAAGGTCTCACCGTCGACAAGTTGCCCGTGGGATGGTGGGATGACGAAGCCGTCGAATGGACGCCCGACCTCGACGCCGAGGCGACCTACGTCGATCCGTGGGAGCTCGATCAAGCCGACCTCGACGTGACCAACGAGAACCACGTCGATCACGCCGACGTCGACGATCGCTCCCACAAGATGATCTGAGCTGCGTCGTTTGACCGGCGGCTCGGAGACCGGCCTCGACTGGGCAGCCTCTTCGTTCCGAGCGCAGGATCACCGTCGCTGCGGCGCTGAACTTCCTACGGACCTGGACCGCCGACGATCCACAATCGAACAGTCAGTCGACGAGGGACTCGTAGATCGCCATCGTCCGTCGGGCCGCGACATCCCAGCCGAAGTCGGCGACCGCCCGGCGTCGCCCCGCGACGCCCATCGCCCGCGCCCGGTCGGGGGCGCGGACAACCCCGTTGACCGCGTCCGCCAGCCCCGCCTCGAAGGCTTCCGGGTCGCCGGCGTCGTAGTGCACGAGGCGGCCCGTGTCCCCGTCGACGACGACGTCGGGGATCCCACCGACGTCGCTCGCGACGACCGCCGTCTCGCACGCCATCGCCTCGAGGTTCACGATGCCGAGCGGTTCATACACCGACGGGCAGACGAACACGGTGCCGTGTGAGAGCACCTGGCGCACCTGCTCGCGCGGCAGCATCTCCGACACGAGGTGGACGGCATCGCGTTCGGCGCGCAACGTGGCCACGAGATCGTCGGTCTCGGCGGCGAGTTCGGGTGTGTCGGCTGCGCCGGCCAGCAGCACGAGTTGGATCGACTCGTCGAAGTCGAGTGCCGCACGCAGCAGGTGGGGAACGCCCTTCTGGCGCGTGATGCGGCCGACGAAGACGACTGACGGACGCTCGGGGTCGACACCCAACCGTTCGAGGACGTCCGTCTCGGGATCGGGCCGGTAGAAGTCGGTGTCGATCCCGTTGTGGACGACGTGCACCTTGGCCTCGTCCAGCGCCGGATAGGCCGAGACGACGTCGCGTTTGGATCCGTGGCTCACGGCGATCACTGCGTCGGCGCTCTCGTAGGCGGTGCGTTCGGCCCATGACGACACCCGGTAGCCACCCCCGAGCTGTTCGGCCTTCCACGGTCGGTGGGGCTCGAGCGAGTGCGAAGTCACGACGTGGGGAATGTCGTGGAGCAGCTTGGCCCAGTGGCCGCCCATGTTGGCGTACCACGTGTGGGAGTGGACGATGTCGCAACGGGCTGTCTGATCGGCCATGGACAGGTCTGCTGCCAGCGTCCGCAGCGCAGCGTTGGCGTCGACGAGCAGCGGGTTGCGTTCGGAGTGTGCGGTGGCGCCCGGGCGGGGGTCGCCCATGCAGTGCACATCGACGTCGGCGAGCTTCACCAGCTCGCGGACGAGGAAGTCGACGTGGACGCCGGCGCCACCGTAGACGTCGGGCGGATACTCGCGGGTCAGGATCCCGATGCGCACCCGGGCAGAGTACCCGCCGGGCCTGGACGCAGGTTCGCACCGCTGTGTGCTTCCGCCCGCCGAGCTCGACGCCGGGGCTGCCTCGCGTCCGAACTTCGTTGCACCCGCGACCGGTCCTCCGCTCGCGTTCGAGGTGGATGCGTTCGGAAGTACGGTGACGGGCGACACCGATGCTGGACGCCATGAACGCTCGATCCTCTGACCATCAACTCGTGCGATCGGGCGCCGAATCGGCGGTTCGCTGCCATCGTTCCTCGGATGTCTGGACCTGGATGGTTCTCGTCGTCGTTCTCGCGTGTGCCGCATGTTCGTCAGACGATTCGTCGTGGCAGGTCGTTGCCCTCGAGGTCGACTTCCCCGCCGAGATCGGAGGCTGGCAAGTTGACACGACCCGGGAGGGTGGTTGGTGTCGATTCGACGACTTCGACACCAACCGGTTCACCGCCCGCGCCGCCGATGGCACAGCGCTGCCGCAGGACCCGCAAGTTGCCGAGGAGTTGCGTCGTTCGCGTCCACTGAACTCGGCCACTGGCCGGTTGATCGATGGGCGCTGCCGGACCTCGATCAACTTGGAAGTCACCACCGCCGACCCGGTCGTGGTGACACTTGTTCACGACGGCGAGCCGGTTGACAGCATCTCGACGCAATCGTTCACGTGGAAGGAGGTGGGTGGAGCAGATCTTGACTGGTCGCCCGGCTCACCGTGGATCGTCGATCCGTGACACGGACCTGCCGTAGCAGGGCAAGAACCCTGCGCGCTTGCCCTCCCGAAACTGGCCAGACTCGGAATCGCGGCTCGCATGACGCGGGACAGAGAGCTGGCATCGTTCTCCCTTGATCTCGCCGTACACGATCGCCAGACCCGCACCCGTTGTCGGGCATTCGGACCATTCGCGACGTATGACGACGAAGCGGCCCGGGTAGCGAGACCCGCACAGGGCCGTGACAACAGCGGGAGGAACCAATGCCCCAGTGGGAGTACGAGATCGTTCATCTGGATGCCAAGAAGCTCCTCAAGGAGGACGAGAGGCAAGCGCAGATGTCGGACTCGTTGAATCAACTCGGGCGCGAAGGGTGGGAGTTGGTGGGTGTGGCGCCGAACAACGTCACGCAGGGCCTCGACCTCGGCGGCTCGACCAACGCGTACACCTTCATCTTCAAGCGCCCGGCGGCCACAGGCTGACGTCCGTCGGGTGTTCGGCGAGTGCGGTGTCCGCTTCTGCATCGGCCGGCCGGGCTGCGTCGCTTTGATCGTGCCACTGGACGACAACGGAGCCCAGGTCTCTGTGCGCGACGCCGGCGATGACGACGCCCGACAGTTCGTCGGGTTCGCCGGAGTACTCGCATTGTTCGTCGCCATCGCCACGTACTGCGGCTGGATCCTCAACAGCGTGCTCGAGGACACTGTCGGTCGTCCTGTCTCTGCTCCCACCGTTCGCCCCGTTCGCGATGCCCGTCAGGATCGCTGCCGGAGATGCCCAACTCTGGGAGGTCGCCGTCGCAACGGTTCTCACCGTCGCAACGATCTGGGCCATGATCCGCCTCGCAGGACGGATCTACATGAACGCCATCTTGCGAACCGGCGCCCGCGTGCCGATCAGAGACGCGCTCCGCCGACCCAGCATGGCCCGCTGACAAGCCTGACAGACCATTGGGCACGAAGCCCCGTGCGTCACATCGGGCGGGTCATGCTGCGGCGGAGCGACCAGGCGCCGACGACCACCAGTCCCGTCGCCATGGCGGCCAGTGCCGCGAGCTGAGGTGCGATGTCGGCGAGGGTGCCGCTTCGGCGCTGGATCTCGGCGAAGGCCTCGTAGCCCCAGGAGTGGGGAGAGATCATGGCGACGGTCCGCATGTCGTCGGGGAACAGTTTGAGGGGGAACATCGCCCCGCCGAGCGCCGCCAGTACCAGCAGTGACAGCCACACGTTCCCCCAGTTCACGGCGAACAGCAGCGCCGAGGCGACCATGATGTAGGCGCCCTGGAAGAAGGCGATCGCCCAGCGTCCGGCCGTCACGCCGGCGACCAGCTGTGTGGTGGAGACGGGCGCGGCGAGCATGCGCGACACGACCCGTTGGCGGCGGGCCTGGATGAGCGTGGCCGCCCCGGTCAGCGACGAGAGGAAGACGAACAGCAGCAGCTGGCCGGACGCACCGAAGTCGAACTGTCCGAGCCCGTCGAACTCCTCGCTGAGCTCGTCCGTGCGGGCCACCTCGAGTTCCGGTTCGCTCAGCTCGGTTCGGGCCTGCGCCAGCGCCGCCTCCGCCGCTGCAGGGTCGACGCCCGCCCCGGCCAGCGCCGCCACCTGGCTTTGCTCCGAGCGCACCGCCTCCACCGCGGTGCGGATCTGTTGCTCCACCGACTGCGTCCTCGCCGACGAGCCCCGCACGACCTCCAGCTCCACCGGCTCGCCTTCGTCGTGTGCCGCGGCCGCCGCCACGTCCACCCGGACCGCCACGTCGATGCGGCCGCGGGCCAGCTGCTCGAGGGCGCCGTCCCAGTCGCCCCCACTGATACGGACGTCGTCGTCCTCGAGTTCGTCGACGAGCTGCTCGCGTAGGGCGCTGTCGGGACCGACCATCGCCACGCGGCCGGCGTTTGCGCCCTCACCGAACTGGGCGCCGATCAGGGCGACGAGCAAGAGGGGGAAGATGAAGACGAAGAAAATGTTGGATCGGTCGCGCAGGAACCGTCGCAGCTCGATCCCGGCGACGGTCGTGACGTTCCTCACGACATGTTCCTCACGACAGCGCACCCCTGTCTGGAACGAGGCGGGAGAGGCCGATCATCACCGCGGCGAAGCCGAGCATGATGGCGATCGGCACGCCGAGGTCGGCGATGCCGCCGCCGGCGGAGGTGATGCCGAGCCCGCGCAGTAGGGCCGAGACCGGATTGAGGTCGAGAATCGTGGCGAGCGTGCCGGTGGCGCTGACGGGGACGAAGGCTCCGCCACCGATGCCGAGCACGAGCGCGACGATGGCGGTGGCGACGCCGGCCTGTTCGCTGGTGCGTACGACGCGCACGACGAGGAACATCACCGACACACCCGCCGCAGTGGCGCACACGACCAGCACGAACACCGGGAGCGGCGACCCAAAGTCGGCGTCGAAGAGCAATCCGCCGACGGTGAGCAGCACCGACGTCGAGATGACCCCGAGGGTCAGGCTCGTCAACGCCTTCCCGGCGACGATGAGCCACGGCGGCATCGGCATCGATCGCAGCCGGGCGAGGGTGCCGTTCTCCTTCTCGATCAGCAGTCCGGTGACGCCGAAGCCGACGGTGAACAGCAGGAACAGCCCGGCCTGTCCGGCGACGAGTGCGGCGCCCGAGTCGAGCTGTTCGCTGGCGGCCTCGCCCTCGACGAGGTCGTAGGCGGGTCCGCCGGTGGCGGCTTGCTCGGCGAGCTGGCCGATCTGTTCGGGTGGCACGCCTTCGGTGACGGCCGCGCTGGCGGCGACGGCGCCGATGCGGAACCGGTCGAGTACCCCGTCGACGACCGACAGCACGATGTCGGTCTCGAGTTCGGCCCCCCCGCCGCGCAGCGCCTCGACTGTCACGGATGCGCCGGTCTGCACCGCCCGCCCGAACCCGTCGGGCAGCAGGATCGCAACGTCGACCCCGCCGGAGTCGATCCGTCCACGGGCCACCGACACGGGCAGGTCGGAGACGGTGACGTCGAAGCCGTCCCCGTCGAGTGATCGGATCGCGTCGACGACGGCCGGCGCCATCTCGTCGTCGTTGGACGAACCGACCGCCACCGCCACGGCCGTGAGCTCGATCTCGTCGGTGTCGCCGAACACGAGGTTGAACACGAACATCAACGCGAACGGCACGACGAGGGCGAAGATGAGGACCGATCGGTCGCGGATCCGCTGGCGCAGGTCGGACGCCGTGAGGACGACGAGCCGTCGCATCAGTCGCGCAGCGCCTTGCCGGTGAGGTGGAGGAATACCGACTCGAGGTCAGGTCGGGTGATCTCGACGTCGGTGAGCGCGACGCCTGCCGATGCCGCGCAGCCGACGATTTCGGCGACGTGGGCGGGTGCGTCGTGGGCCGTGAGGGTGAGGGTCTGGCGGTCGAGGTCGACCCGCTTCACGCCGTCCACCTCGGCGAGCGCGGTGCGGGCGGCGGCGAGGTCACCCGAGCCGCGCAGCCGGATCGTGTCGACGCCGCCGGTCAGGCGGATCAGTTCGTCGCGGGTGCCCTCGGCCTGGAGCTGGCCGGAATCGATGATCCCGATCCGGTCGCAGAGCCGTTCGGCTTCTTCCATGTAGTGAGTGGTATAGAGCACGGCCATGCCCTCGACGGATAGCGCCTCGACCGACTCGAGGATCGCGTTGCGCGACTGCGGGTCGACGCCCACGGTCGGCTCGTCGAGGATGAGCAAGGTCGGCTGGTGGAGAAGCCCGATGCCGATGTTCAGCCGGCGCTTCATGCCGCCGGAGTACTCCTTGGTGGGGTCGTTGGCCCGGTCGGTGAGCCCGATCAGGTCGAGCACCTCGTCCACCCGGCCGTTCAGCTCGCTACCGCGCAGCCCCTGCAGCTTGCCGAAGAAGACGAGGTTCTCCCGCGCCGTCAACTCCGGGTAGATCGCGAGGTCTTGCGGTACGAGACCGAGGTGCCGCTTCGGCTCGATCGCCGACGGCGTCATCTCATGCCCGCACACGGTGACGGTGCCGTCGTCGGCGGCAAGCAGTCCGGCGATCATCGAAATCGCAGTCGTCTTGCCGGCCCCGTTCGGCCCGAGCAGGCCGTACGTCTCGCCGGGAGCGATCCGGAACGACACCCCCTGGACCGCCGTCAGCTCCCCGAACCGCTTCACCATCGACTCGGCGCGCAACACATCGCCCTGCTCGACCACATCGCTTCCTTCCCACCTCGGCGACGAGATCACCGTACTCGCGAGCGTGAGAGTGGGCCGTCGCGCTCGGCCGAAGTCGCACACCGCCCCCGCCGTGGGACGGCTGAATCTGCGCAGGTCATGTGGCGATTCGGCGGAGCCGTTCGGCGATCGTGTCGACGGTCGGTTGGTCTGCGGCGACGTCGATCACGAAGTCGCCGCGGGGCGTCGCTGTGTCCATGATCCGATGGGCCGCGTGCTCGCGCAGGTCGTTGTTGTGCTGCGATCCGAGGGGGCGCCGACCGACACGTGGTGCTACGCGGCCTGCCGCCAATGGTCGAGCAGCACGTCGTTGATCGGGTCACCGGTGAACTGGATTTCGTGGCCAGCACCTTCCACCACCACTCGCGCCGCGCCGATGCGCTCCGCCAACTCGTCACAGATCGCGTCAAACCCTGCGTTGTGGCCCCCGGTGACGACCAGCTTCGGAAAGTCAGACGATGCCAGCTCGGCGAGCGGAAGATCGACCTCCCACGGCGGCCGTCCCCGACGGAGCACCGGCACAAGCCCGATGACTTCGTCGAGGAATCCCGGAGGCAGCGAATCCGGATCAGTCCCAACGGCCTCGAGGAAGCGGACGACCCATTCACGATCCGGGAGATCCTGCTCCCAGATTCTGCGGATGCCGGCGACCAGTTCCTCGGCTGCCGGATCTCGTCCTGCGAGCGAGAAGGCGGGCGGCTCCAGGAGCGCAAGCGACAGCGTCGCATCCGGGCGGCGGGCCGCCGCGAACATTGCGCCGAGTCCACCGTAGGAATGGCCGACCAGATGACTGCCATCGCCCACGATCTCGGCGATGTCTTCGGCGTCCCGCAAGAAATCCTCACCATCGGCTGCTGGGCTCTGCCCGTAGCCGCGCCGGTCAAGCGCACGGAGCTGGAAACCCTCCTCCGCAAGCGGTTGTTGCGCTGGCCACTCATCCGAGCCCGTCGCCAGCGAACCGTGCACGAGCACGACCGGCGTTCCGGCGCCCCAGGTTGTAGCCGAAAGTTCGCTCATGGCCATGCCCGACTCCCTCGGTTGCTGCATTCGTCGCGATTTGGACTCGCAGCGGCGCATACCCGCCACGTCGACTCGGCATTCATGGCGTCTGCGTCATAGAGGCGACATCAGGCGCCCGATCGGTGCGACGCGGATCAGATCCTTCGTCAGTGCGGTCGAACGCCAACGACCCGAGAACAAGAACCGACGTGGATGCGTGCTGGGCGTAGGAGAAGGCAAGCAGGCAACTGCGCTCGCTTCATGGGTGGCGATGGTCGACGGCCTGGACGCCTGGCAACCCGTCGAAGGCGCGTCGGTCGGCGCTGACGACCGTGCGTCGGGCAGCGGCGGCGGTGGCAGCGATGATGAGTTCGTCGAGGCACCGTTACGATCGGGCGATGGCAAACCAGACGATGAGGGCGATCACCTACCGCGCCTACGGGGGTCCCGAGGTCTTGTCGGTGGCCGAGCTGACACGGCCGCGGCCTACGGACGATCAGGTGCTCATTCGCGTGGAGGCGGCGGAGGCATCGAAGTCTGACACGGAGATGCGGAGCTTCAGGTACGACGTGAGGTGGTTCTGGTTGCCGTTGCGGCTGGCGCTTGGCGTTCGACGACCCCGTCGGAGTGTTCTCGGTATCTACTTCTCTGGTGTGGTCGAGGCGGTTGGTCCTGAGGTGAGCGGCTTTTCGGTCGGAGACGAGATCTACGGCGCGACCGGGCTCCGGCTCGGCGCCTACGGCGAATTCCTCGTTCTCCCGGCCAAGGCGGTCATCGCCGCGAAACCGACGTCGATGACCTTTGCCGAAGCGGCTGCAGTGCCCCTGGGCGCCATCAATGCGCTCCACTTCCTCCGGCGCGCCGAGGTCGAGCCCGGCGATTCGGTGCTGATCAACGGTGCAGGTGGGGTCATCGGCGCGTACGGCATCCAAGTCGCCCGGATGATGGGCGCTGAGGTCACCGGTGTCGATGCCGCCCACAAGGAGTCATTCGTCCGGTCCATGGGTGCAACCGACTTCGTGGACTACCAGACCACCGATGTCACCAGCCTGGACGACCGCTACGACGTGATCTTCGACATGGTTCCATCCACACCGGTCTCGAAGATCCTGGGCCTCCTGAAGCCTGGAGGCCGATACGCGCACGGCAATCCACGGCTGACGACACTGATCCGAGCGCGGCTTTCCCGGTTCGCCGATGAGCGCATCCAGGTCTCGCAAGCTCCCGAGAACCGGGTAGTCCTCGAAGAGCTTGCGGCGATGATCGATGCGGGCGAGTTGTCCAGCATCGTCGACCGAGTCCTCCCGATGGAGCAGGCGTCCGAAGCACATCGTCTCGTCGACACCGAGCAACGCGTGGGGGCAATCGTGCTCGCCATCGGGCCCGATGCCAACGAACAACGAGCCTCGGGCGCTCCGTGATCCATCCGCTGGTTGCTCGAGGGCGTCCCTGAGGCGTGCACTACCTCGGCACCTGCCACGCCCGGGCGACCGTGCCGAGGTCGTCGGCGCTCGGGGTGAAGAGGTCCTCGATGGGCGTCGAGAAGACGTGGGAGAGACGGAACGCGAGGGGCAGGCTCGGGTCGTAGCGCCCCTTCTCGAGCGCGTTGACGGTCTGGCGGCTGACGCCCAGGAGGTCGGCCAGGTGGGCCTGGCTCCAGCCGTTGACCGCCCGAAGCTCCTTCAGTCGGTTCTGCATCAGCGCATCCCGCGGATCAGCAGGGTCCCGCTCCACGCGGTCATCCCGGCACCGAACACGAGCCAGCCGCCGTACGTCCAGGCCACTCCGATCCCTCCGAGGAAGCCGAGCGCCATCGCGACGATCATCGAGACGCCGAACCCGAGCGCCATGCACTCGAGCATCACGATTCGGCCGTACTCGTCGGCCCGTTGGACCGCTCGGTAGAGGGCGACGGCGACGCCGATCATGGGGACGACGGGGAGCAGCACCCAGAGGCGGGCGCCCGAGGTGTCCGCGTCGACGGTGGTCTCCACGATCGCGAGCACGATGCCGAAGGTCACGATCGCGGGGATGAACTCGCGGAGGTAGCTGTTGCGCTGGCGCTTGTCCTCTGCGCTTAGCCGGGGGTCGCGAGAGCGTGCTTCAGTCGTGGTGCCGTGTCGATCTGTCATGCCACCAGCGTAAAGGGTCCTTGTCTATATGTCAAGCTTACTTTCCGACAAGCGGAGTTGACGTCGGCGCACGAAGTGCTCGAGGACCTTCCTCGGTCTCGTCCGCCGACAGGCGCATTCGACACGCGGCCGAGACCACCGGATGAGGTCTCTCGGGCGAGGGCGGTGCTCATGACGTGATCTCGACAGTTTCGCCGCCGCGCAGGAGGGAGGCGCCGATGCCGATGAACCAGACGATCGATCCGAGTCCGAAGACCATCTCGATCACTTCGAAGGCGGGGACGACGGTGACCAGTCCGGCAACGGCGGTGACGATGCCTGTGACGTTCAGCCAACGAGGAAGTCGTGCGGTGAGCAGTCCGGCGATCGAGACGAGCAGGATCCAGATGCCGCCGTCCCGTTCGTTGCCGCCGCCGAGCCCGTTCGTGACCGTGTCGATCGTCGACCACACGGTGACGGCCCGGTCGGGGTCGGACTCGGCGAGGTCGGCGACCGCCTCGATCCCGATGTTCGAGATCATCCCGGTGGCGAACATGAGCGCCGCCCAGATCATCGCGAACACCGCGGCGGTGTTGGCGAGCAGCGGCGCGGGACCCGCAAGGCGCTGACGGAGTGCGAGACCCATCGGGACGAGCGCTGCGCCGAACACGATGAAGATGCCGATGTACCAGGCGAGGAGCGAGCCCTGGTGGTCAACGAGAAAGTCGACCGATTCGGTCGGGGTGGTGTCGGGGTCGACGTAGTCGACGAACGTCGTGGCGAACATGGCGATGCCGTATCCGAACGTCCCGGCGGCGAGAAGTGCCGCCGCGCCTCCGACTTGCGCGATGGTGCTTCGTGTCCGGCTGGGAGCGGTGTCGGTCGCTGACGGAGTGGTGATGGTCATGGTTGTTCTCCTTCGGAATTCATGGATGTGGATGTGCTCGGGGGCGGCGTGCCCGCCTGCTGGTCGAGTCGACGCAGGGCAATCACCTCGACGTTGAGGGAGGTGAAGTGGGAAAGCAGCCCGTTGAGGTGCGACGAGTCGCGGATCGCACCGACCAGACGGGTGGTTCCCGACGTGGTCAGCTCGATCGTGAACTCATCGATGACCGGCTGGAGGACGCGGTCGGAGGCGTGGCCGCCGATCTCGATCTCGTAGCGGGTTGGTCCCGTTCGCTCGGTCATGAGAGCACGATGACGACGAACGGGGTGAGCGGCCATCGCTCTTCCGCCGTTCTCACCCGGGTGAGTCGAATCTGGAGGCGATCGGCGGCACGGCCTAGCCTCGGGGCGATGGCAGGGGTGGAACCGGGCGCTTTGGTCGCCACGAAACTGCAGGCGCCGTCGGCGCCGCGACACCTCGTTCGCCGCGCCCGGCTCGACCGACTCGTCGACCGGGCGATCGAGGAACGGCATCGTCTCGTCCTCGTGAGCGCACCGGCCGGATCGGGGAAATCGACGCTGCTCGCGGGATGTCTCGGCGATCGTGACCACGATCTGGCCTGGCTCCAGGTGGAAGACAGCGACGCCGATCCGGTGCGGTTCTGGTCCTACCTCGCGGCGGCGATCGACTGCGTCCGACCCGGTGTCGCCGACGCGGTCGGTCCGACCATCGTGGCGTCGGGCGGCTCACCGGACAGCGTGGTCACCGCCTTGGTCAACGTGCTCGCCGAGGAGCCCGACCCACTGGTGGTCGCGATCGACGACTTTCACCTGATCGACAATCCCGTCGTGCATGCCGGCGTCGAACGGCTCGTCGAGCTGTGCCCCGACCACGTCCGGATCGTGATCGCGACCCGCACCGACCCGTCGTTCCGGCTCGGCCGCCTCCGCGTGAGCGGTCAGCTCACCGAGATCCGCGCCACCGACCTGCGTTTCGACGCCGCCGAAGCTGCGGACCTCCTCGAATCGTCGCTGCTCGATCGGCAGATGGTCGACGAGTTGTGCGACAGGACCGAGGGGTGGGCGGCCGGTCTCGTGTTGGCGGGCCTCTCGCTCAGCGGCAGCGACGACGCCACCGATTTCATCTCGGGATTCGGCGGCGACGACCAGCTCATCGTCGACTACCTCACCGACGAGTTGCTCGCCTCGATCCCGCCCGACGACCGGAGACGGTTGATCGAGACGTCGGTCCTCGATCGACTCACCGGTCCTCTGATCGACGCGGTCACCGGGTCGGCCGACGGCGCCGAGTGGTTGGCGCGGACGGCCGCCTCGAATCAGCTACTCGTCGGTCTCGATCGGACCGGCACCTCGTTCCGCTATCACCATCTGTTGCGCGATCTCCTCCGGTTGGAGGCCGAACGCCAGATCCCCGACCGCCTGCCCGATCTGCATCTCTCCGCCGCCGCGTGGCACCACGAGCACGGCGACATGTACACCGCGATCGAGCACTACATCGCCGGTGGCGATCTCGTCACCGCCGGCGACCTCATCGCCGTCCATGCCACCGCGCTGCTGAACGGCGGGCAGATCTTCACCGTGCTCCGTCTGCTCGACCGACTCGGGGACCTGCCCGAACGCCACTCGCGCAGCGCCCTCGTGCGGGGCTGGATCAACCTCACCACCGGGCGTTTCGCCGGTGCCCGGCACTACTACGACGTCGCCGCCGAGTTCGACGACGGCACCGACGCCAATCTCACTGCGTCACTCGGCATCATGGTTCACCTCTCCGAAGGTGGACTCGGCGAGGCGCTCTCGATCGCCGAGCAGATGACGGAGCCGACCGAGTCGACCCAGGCCGTCGGGCTGGCGGCAGCGAACACGTGGGCAGGTCTGTTCGACGCTGCGAGCCGGCACATCGAAATCGCCCGAGAGCTCGGCGCCTCCGAACCATCGGACTACGCCTCGTCGGTCGCACCGGGCTTCGCAGCTGTCGTCGACATGGAGGTGGGCAACCGCGCCGCCGCGGCTGAACACGCATCGGCGAGTTTGGAACATGCCAGCAGCCACGGCGTCGCCGAGTCGCCACAGCTGTCGATCTCCCACGCGATCCTCGCCCGAACCACATCCCACCCCGAGCGACGAGCCGAGGCCACCGAACGCGCCATCGAGCTCGCCCGCCGAGCGCCGGAGCCGTTCACACTCGGGTACGTCCTTGCGCTGGTCGGCGACACAGCCTGCGAGCACGACGACCCGGTGGGGCCCGAACTCCTTCGGGAAGCGAGGCAAGCCGTCGACCGATGCGCCGACGCCGGCGTTGTCGGGGCGGCGCTGGCACGCATCGAGGCCCGCCACGGGCTCGCCGATCGGGCACCAGCGCAGCCAGGGCTTGTCGAGGAGATCACCGACCGCGAGCTCGCTGTGCTCCGCTACCTGCCGTCGCAGCTGTCGCAACGCGAGATCGCGGGCGAGCTGTACGTGTCGCTCAACACGGTCAAGACGCACTGCAAGGCGATCTACCGCAAGCTCGGCGTCGACGGCCGCAAGTCCGCTGTTCACGCTGCTCGCGGGCACGGCCTCCCCTGAGTACCGGCTCGGGCGCGACTCCGGCTCCGCTGTGACGACCGAGGACGAGCTGGGTTCGAGACCGCCGACTGGGAAGGACGAGTTCAGCTCGCCGCCTCGGGCTGCTCGGTCGGAGGGCGAAATCCGTAGCGGACGAGATACAGGCCGAGGACGAGTTCGAAGAGGCCACCCGGCAGTGCGAACACCACGGTGAGCGATCGGTCCGTCATGAGTTCGAGGAATGCACCGAGGGCGAGCGCGGCGTAGCCGTACGTCCCGCAGGTTGCGAGGGGTCGGGGAATCCATCGCCGACGCCCGAGCGTCCGACAGAACGGGAATGCTGCCCGCGGCGAGTGCGATCATGGCGAGCAGGTACCCGACGTTGTCGGCGTCTCCGACGTCGGCGAACTCGGCCGAGACGATCCCGCCGGCGAGCAGGACTGCTTCGGCCACTCGTGCCACCAGATAGCCGACGCCGACGTTGCGATCGGTGGATCGAGCCAGCCGAAAGCCGATCAACCCTGCGAACGCAACGGCGATCGAGTTGACGACGACGAGGATCACGCCGATCGGTTGATCGGCCGCAGCGCTGCCGACGCCGTACAGCAGGAACGCCGCTAGGACGATGCCACCGAAGGCTCGTCCCTCCCACAACGGCATGTCCGACGCATCCGTGACCGGCGGGCGTGGTGCGTGAGCGATCGGTGCGCTCACCTCGTCAGCACCTTGTCGATGTGTCGCTGCTCCCAGGTCGACGAGGACGCCGTCGGCCGGTTCAGCCGGACCACGAGCCCGTGGACGGCGATGCCGAGCCCCCAGCCGATGAAGGCCCAGGCTGACCACCATGCCCGCCAATCGCCGGCGATGCCCGCGTCGAGGTTGGTGGCCAGGTTCACGATGAAGATGATCATCGTTCCTCCCGCGAACACGCCGGCGTGGACGTAGAACGCCTGCAGCTGCTGCACGTACCGCCGCACCGCTTCAACGAGTTGCTGATCGGCGAGCCCAGCTGGCTGACGAGGGCTTCGGTCTGGGTTGTTCATCGTGGGCTTCCTGTGTTCGTCGGGTTGTGTCGGGTGGGGAGAGCGACCGCTCAGGCGGTCCGGCGGCGGTGGGCCCGGGTGAGGAGCCAGAGTCCGAACCAGCCTTCGGCGACGACGGATGGCAGGGCCACCATGACGAGGAATGCGTCGGCGTGGTCGGCGTAGTCGGCGAGGACGGTGTGGGCCGTGGTGTCGATGATGTAGGCGGCGCCGGCCACGATCATCAGGTGGCCGAGCCATCGTGGCGTCTCGGCTGATCGGGCGACGAGGAACCCGAGCACGATCAGGTGGAGTCCGAATGCAGCGAGACCGATGAGCCAGGCCGAGTTGAAGAGCTCGAGTCCGATGAACGCCTGGGCGTTGCGTTCGGCGGCGCTCATCACGTCGGCGACTGCGGCGGAGTCGTAGAAGGCGAGGGCTTGGAAGAAGAAGATGGCCGCCACGCCGAGGAACACCGTGTAGACGAGTCGCGACCAGGCTGCGACGAGCGACAGATCGTGGTGTTGCGTTCGGAACACGATGTGGAGCGCCCACGCGACGACGATGTCGATGAGGAAGATGGCGACGAACGCGACCAGCCCGAGCCGGAACAGCGTGTTCGATTCGGCGATGTTGATCGCGGTGGCCTGGGCGTCGTCGGTCGCGACGAGACCTTCTCTGACGAAGAAGTTGGCGAACACGGCAAGGCCGAACAGCAGCACGTAGCCGATGCCGGCGATCAGCGCGGCTCGTCGTGGTGAGACTGCTGCGATCGTCGGAT
>CAXBAZ010000022.1:0-15345 GCA_963973395.1 uncultured Acidimicrobiaceae bacterium | reverse complement strand
CGGGTTCCACATCTCGGCGCAGCGCTACAGCTTCGACGACCGCGGTGCGGTGGTGATCGCCGTCAGCGAGGACGGTCCGGTCACGGTGTTCCGCCACGGCGAGGTGATCGGCCGATCGCGTGCATCCGAGTCCGAGTCCGAGTCCGAGTCCGAGTCCGACGCCGACCCGTCCCCGCTCGCGGCGCCGTGAACCGGGACGCCGGCGGGTTGGTCCTCCTCATCGACGGGACACCGACCCGACGGCGGTAGCCGTTCGGTGGAATCGGAGCGGGCGATGCGCACAGGACGGAGACTCGCGAGCGGATCGGCGCTGCTGGCGAGCGTCGCAGTGGTGGTCTCGGCCGGTCCGCCCGCGGGCGCCCGTGCGCCGACCGTGGTCGCCCCGGTCGTGGCCCCGGCAGACGTCGTCGCAGCCGGCACGGTGTGTCTCGCCGATCTGGAGCCCCAGACGCTGGGACGCTTGTTCGACACCGAACCGGGTGGCGTGGTCGGCGCCGACTATCAGCGGGCGGTCACGCTGCCCGACGGTCGCGTGCTGTGGACGTTCCAGGATGCCGCCATCCGGCTCGGTCCCGACGAGATCACGATCGTGCACAACATCGTGGTGCTCCAGCACGACCGCTGCTTCGACGTCATGTATCGCGCGGCAGCCGTGCCGCGCCACGATCGATGCTCTTCGCCGATCGAACGGTCCCGTTCGTCCGCTGGTTCTGGCCGCTCGACGCGTCGGTCGGTGACGACGGGCGCGTCTACATCTACCCCGCCGAGGTCGAGGAGCGCGGGTCCGAGTACCTCAGCGAGACGGTGCCGGTGGGCACCTGGGTAGCGGTGTTCGACCCGACCGTCGACGCCGTCGTCGACGAACTCCGCCCACCGGATTCATCGGCCGACCTGTACGGCTGGTCGATCACGAGTGACGACACCTGGACCTACCTGTATGCCCACTGCTACCGCCAGTTCGGCTTCGACGACTACGCGACGGTGTCGGCGTTCGACCGGTCCTGTGCGACCGACATCACGGTGGCGCGCGTGCCGCTCGGCAAGCTGTTCGATCCGCTCCGCTACTGGGACGGCGCGTCATGGGTTCCCGATCCGGAGCGCGCGGCGCCGATCGTCGAGACCCGAGGGCGACGGATCAACGCCGAGCAGTTCGAGTGGACGGGTGCCCGATTCGTCTCGGTGAACAAGGAGGGCGACTGGTGGGGCGACCGGATCCTGCTGTCGGAGTCGTCGTCGGCGACCGGTCCGTTCCGGGTGTACGACGACATCGCGGCGCCGATCAAGTGCGCCGAATGCAACTCGTTCTTCGCGACGTGGGTGCCCGCCGCAGCGACCCGCCGGACCGACGGGTCGTTCGTGATCTCGTTGGCGCACAACCGGTGGGACGGGGTGGTGACATCGCTGTACCGACCGAGTTTCCTCCGTGTGCCGGCGCCGACCCACCTCCCTCCCGACTCGACGCTCGAACTCGAGCTTCCCGCCGGGACCGGGGCGGCGGCACTCAACGTCGCCGTCGTCGGACCACACGAACCCGGGTTCCTCACGGTCCACCCGTGCGGTGCCGGGCGACCGGTGGCATCGAACGTCAACCACGTCGGCGAGCCGGTGGTGTCGAACCTGGTGCTCGCTCGGCCGGATTCGGCGGGGAAGGTGTGCATCTACTCCCTGGCGTCGACCGAACTCGTCGTCGACATGTCGGGAACCTTCGGCGCCGGGACCACGTTCCGGCCGAGCGATCGGCCGGAACGTGTCGCCGACACGCGAGTGGGCACCGGCGTACCCGTCGGTCGCATCGGCGCCGGCCACGTGCTCCGGTTCAGCACACCCACGTCGGCCGAGACGGCCGCGCTGGCGTTCAACGTGATCGCGATCGAGCCGACTGCGCCCGGCTACCTGACGGCGTACCAGTGCGACCGTGGCCGGCCCGAGACGTCCAACGTCAACTACGTGTCGGAACCCGTCGTGTCGAACCTGGTGGTCGTACCGACCGTCGTCGATGGGGATGGCACGACCGACGTGTGCATCTATGCGCTGACGGAGACCGACATCGTGGTCGATCTCGCCGGTGCGTTCGGACGCGACGGCATCGTCCCGCTCGACGAATCCGTCCGGTTACTCGACACGCGCGATGCCGGCGGCGGGCGGTTGCCCGCCGGCGGAACCGTCGCGGTCGACGTGGCGTCGAGTGCGGTGGCCGCCGTGCTGAACGTGGTCGCGGTCGAACCGTCCGCGCCGGGTTTCATCACCGTGCACCCGTGCGACGGGCCGACGCCGAACGCGTCGAACATCAACTACGGCGGGGTGCCGTTCGTGTCGAACCTGGTCATCGCCCGGCCGTCGCCCGACGGACGCGTCTGCGTCACGTCGTCGGCCGAGACCGACGTCGTGGTCGACCTGGCAGGGATTCTGCCGCTCACCGCCGACTACGAGCCGCTGCCGGCTCCGGAGCGGTTGGTCGACACCCGGATCGGTACCGGCGTGCCCGGGCAGCTGGGTCGGTGAACGCGGCGGGAGTTGCGCCGGGGCGAGACGTGAACGCGGGACAGCACCCGGGCCGACGATCGCGATCGTGCGCATCGGTCGCGGTGGTGGCATCGTGTGGAGGTGACCAGCGCGTTCGATCGCCAGCACGTCGAGGTGCACGGGCATTCGGTCGCGTTCCGGCGGGGTGGTCCTGCCGATGCCGAGGTCGTCGTCCTGATCCACGGGTTGGCCGGTGACTCCCGGACGTGGCGCTCCGTGACGCCGACGTTGGCCCGCACGTACCACGTGATCGCGTCCGACCTGCTGGGCCACGGGGACTCTGCCAAGCCGATGGGTGACTACTCGCTCGGTGCTCACGCGAGCGGGCTGCGCGATCTGCTCGCCACGCTGGACGTCTCGCATGCGACGATCGTCGGCCACTCGTTCGGCGGTGGTGTCGCGATGCAGTTCGCGTACCAGCATCCCGAGATGTGCGACCGGCTCGTGCTGGTGGGCAGCGGGGGCCTCGGGCGCGAGGTCAGTTGGTTGCTGCGCCTCGTCACGCTGCCGCTCGCCGAGCAGACGATGCCGTTGATCTTCCCGCGGTGGTTCGCCGACTCGGGGAACCAGGCGACGCAGTTCCTCCGTCGGAGAGGTCTCCGGGCGCCGTGGTTCGAGGAGATGTGGCGGTCGTACGCCTCGCTCGCCGGGGCCGAGAACCGCAAGGCCTTCGTGCGGACCATCCGCACCGTGATCGAACCCGGAGGTCAGACGGTGAGCGCGCTCGACCGCCTCTATCTCGCGGCCCACCTCCCGACGATGATCGTGTGGGGTGAGGACGACCAGATCATCCCGGTCGCCCATGCGCATCGTGCTCACGACACCATCCCCGACAGCCGGCTCGAGATCCTGCCCGGCGTCGGGCACTTCGCGCACAGCGAGGTGCCTGAGGTGTTCGCCGAGCTGCTGACCGACTTCCTCGACACGACGACCGCCGCAGCCGGACGTGGTCCGTCGCTCCGCGAGATCATCCGAGCGGAAGCCTGACGCCGCCGAGCGGTCGACCGGTGGCGGCTCCACCTTCTCGCCGACGCCTCGCGACCGTTCGGTCGGCAGTGTTCAGTCGGCAGTGTTCAGTCGGCGATGTGTGTGATCGGTGGCGCCGGCCGGGTCGCCACGTCGACCGAACCGTTCGGCCAGCCGAGGTAGACGATCGCGAGTATCCGGTCGTCCGGGTCGAACCCGCACAGCTGCAGGGCGCGCTGGGCATCCATGATCGGCGCCGTCGACCAGAACGATGCGAGGCCGGCGGCCGTGGCTCCGAGCAGGATGTTCTGTACCGCGGCCGACACGGCGTCGCGGTTCTCGTCGTGGAACGTCGGATGCGGGTGTGGTGCACAGCCGACGACGAGCGACGCCGGCGTGCGCGTGTACTTGGTCAGCGTCTTCGTCCGCTTCGCCTCGTCGCCCACGTCGCGATCGACCATGTCCGCGACGAATGCTGCGCCGAGCCGTGCGCGGCCGTCACCCGTGACGATCGCGAACTTCCACGGCCAGGTCTTCTTGTGGCACGGGGCCCACGTACCGAGCTCGCACAGCTGCTCGATCAATTCGAGAGGTACGTCGCGTCCGCGGTCCACGAGCATGTGGGTGCGGCGGGAACGCGCCAGCTCGGCGAAGTCGTCGAAGTTCGTCGTCACGACGCCAGGATGTCAGGAGGAGCCACGGATCGACACCTGGAGCGGCTCCGGTCGAGCGTGTCGCCCATCGGGTGAACCCTCGCTGAACAGCGGGCGAAGACATGGGCCGCGTCGGACGGCCCCCCGAAACCGTGATAGACCGACGGACGGGTGGACCCGCCAGTTCACAGAATCCATGGAGGATTTCATGATGCACAATGATCGATCGAATCGCCGTGGGCCACGCGGCCGACGGGGCAGATCCCTCGTCGCCGGTCTCTCGGCTCTCGGATTCGCCACGACCGCGATGGTGGTCAGCACCGGTGCGCCGACGACGGCGGCGCCGGGCGACGAAACCGTCCAGATCCTGTCGTTCAACGACTATCACGGGCACGTCACCGACGACACGGCCGGTGACATCGACGACGAGGCGGCCGGTGGCGGCGAGTACCTCGCCGCCAAGCTCGCCGAGCTGCGGGCCGCCAGTGACGCCGACAACTCGTACACCGTCGCGGCCGGCGACCTCATCGGAGGTTCCCCGTTCTTCTCCGGCCTCTTCCACGACGAGCCGTCGGTCGAGTCGCTGAACGCGATGTCCCTCGACTTCTCCGGCGTCGGCAACCACGAGTTCGACGAGGGTGTCGAAGAGCTGCTGCGCATGCAGAACGGTGGATGCCATCCGGTCGACGGTTGCTACTTCACCGACTACGACCCGACCACGGCCGGCGACCAGGAGTTCGGCGGCGCCGACTTTCAGTGGCTGGCGGCGAACGTCACCAAGACGTCGGGCGCCCTGCCGGACATCGAACCCGACATCCCCGACTACGCGATCGAGACGCTCGACAGCGGCAACAAGATCGCGTTCATCGGTATGACCCTCGAGGACACCCCGTCGCTCGTCTCCGCCTCGGGAATCGCCGGGTACACATTCGAAGACGAGGTCGCCGCGGCCGACGCCGCGGTCGCCGCGATCCAGGCCGAGGACGCGACCGTCGAAGCGATCGTGCTCCTGTTGCACGAGGGTGGGATCCCGAGTCCGTTCGCGATCAACGGCTGCGCCGGCGTGTCCGGTCCCATCGTCGACATCGCCGCAGATCTCAACCCCGAGATCGACGCCGTCGTCACGGGCCACACGCACCAGCCGTACACCTGCTCGTTCGACGACCCGAACGGCGACCCGCGCCCCGTTGCGAGTGCGTACTCGTTCGGTCGAGTCGTCACGGAGATCAACCTCGAGGTCGACGCCGCGGGCGAGGTCGACCGTGACACGTTCACGATGATCAACCACGAAGTGATCCAGTCCGAGCTCACCGCCGACCCGGCGGTCACGGCCGTGGTCGACAAGTGGCGGCCGTTGGTCGAGGCCGAGGCGCTCGAACCGGTCGGTGAGATCACCGCGACGATCTCACGTGGCGGCACCCCTGAGTCAGAGGATCGCGGCGTCGAATCGGCCGCCGGCAACCTCGTGGCGGATGCGCAGCTCTTCGCGACCGAGAGCGCCGGCGCGCAGATCGCGTTCATGAACCCCGGCGGGGTCCGCTCCGATCTCGAGTTCGAGGAGTCTGCCGGTGAGGGCGACGGCGTCGTCACGTTCGGCGAGGCGTTCACGTTCCAGCCGTTCAACAATCAGCTCTACACGATGCCGATGACCGGTGAACAGATCGTGTCGGTGCTCGAGGAGCAGTGCCAGCCCGGCGACAGCAGTCGTCCCGTCCTACATCTCGGCGTGTCCGAGGGCTTCACGTACACACTCGACATCACGCAGCAGAACGGGGTGTGCCTCGACGTCGAGGTCACGAACGTGGAACTCGACGGCGTGGCGATCGACCCGACGACCGAGTACATGGTCACCGTGAACGGCTTCCTCGCCGACGGCGGTGACAACTTCGGCACCTTCGCCGAGGTCGACCCGGTCGAGCGGATCCTCTACGGTACGGACCTCGACGCGCTGATCACCTACATGGAAGCCGAGTCGCCGATCGATCCGCCGTCGACCGACCGTGTCGATGAGATCGGCAGTGTGCTGCCCGGCACGATTCAGTCGCTGTCCCCGGCCCGTCTGCTGGAGACCCGCGACGAGCCCGGTTACGAGACCGTCGACGGCGAGTTCCAGGGCGAAGGTCGGATCGGCGCCGGTGAAACGGTCGAACTGGTGGTCAACGGTCGCGGCAACGTGCCCGAGGACGCATCGGCTGTCGCCCTCAACGTCGGTGCGATCCTGGGCTCCGCGCCCGGGTTCCTCACGATCTGGCCGTGTGGTGCCGACATGCCGAACGCGTCCAACGTCAACTACTTCGGCGCCGATGTGGTGTCGACCACGGTCCTGGCCCAGGTGGGCGACGAGGGCAAGGTCTGCATCTACTCGCTCTCCGAGACCGACATGATCGTCGACGTCAACGGTTTCGTCCCGCAGGACGGAACGCCGGTTCCGGTGGTGCCGGCCCGTGTGCTCGAGACCCGCGACGGCGTGGAGAACACGACCGTCGACGGTGAGTTCGAGGGCGAAGGTCGGGTCGCCGCCGGAACGACGGTCGAGTTGACCGTCGCCGGTCGTGGCGGTGTCGATGCCGACGCCGAGGCGGTCGTGATGAACGTCGGTGCGGTGTTGCCGAGTGACCACGGCTTCCTGACGATCTGGCCCTGCGGCGCCGACATGCCGCAGGCGTCGAACCTCAACTACCTGTCGACCGACCTCGCGATCTCGAACGCAGTGGTCGCGCAGATCGGTGACGAGGGCAAGGTGTGCATCTACACCCTGGCCGAGACCGATCTGATCGCCGACGTCAACGCGTTCGTGCCCGTGGGTGGTTCACCGGATTCCCTGGTGCCCGCCCGCCTGCTCGAGACACGCGACGTCGATGGTTACGAGACGGTCGACGGCGAGTTCGAGGGCATCGGACGTGTCGCAGCCGACAGCACGGTCGAGTTGACCGTCGCCGGCCGCGGCGGGGTCGCCGACGACGCCGAGGCAGTGATGATGAACGTGGGTGCGGTCTTCCCGGACGCCCCCGGGTTCCTGACGGTCTATCCGTGCGACGAGGATCGTCCGCAGGCGTCGAACGTGAATCATCCCGCCGACGACGTCGTGTCGAACCTCGTGCTCGCGAAGCTCGACGGTGAAGGCAAGGTCTGCATCTACACGCTGGCCGCCACCGACATCATCGTCGATGTCATGGCGACGGCGTCACCGGTGGTGCCGTTCCGCTGACCTGACGGAACATCGCGGTCGAGTTCGTCGGCCGCGACAGCGCAACGAACATCGAGCGAACGGGGCTCGGCCGGAAGGTCGGGCCCCGTTCGTCGCGTTCGGGGACGTGTCAGGCCGTCGTCCAGACGAGCACCTCGGCACCGTCGGGACCGGCGCTGAACGACAGACCGTCGGCATCGGTCAGGCGCGCCGCGTCACCCGTGTCGAGTCGTCCGCCCGGTTCGAGCTCGCCGGAGCCGCGTGCGACGAAGACGTGGGCGTGCCGGTCGTCGGGCACGTCGATGTTCGCCCCGGCATCCAAGCGGGCCGCCCACAGCACCGCTTCGCGCTGGTGGATCGTGATCGCTGCATCGTGGCCGCGGCCCGATGCCACGGGAACCAGGCTGCCGCTCGCGAGTTCGGCGCCGACGTCGAGTTGCTGGTAGCCGGGCTCGATGCCGTCGGTGTTCGGCGTGACCCACATCTGGAGGAAGTGGACGTCGGTGACCGAGCTCGGGTTGCGTTCGCTGTGGCGGATGCCGGTGCCGGCCGACATTCGTTGGGCGTGGCCGGGAAGGATCACCCCGTGATTGCCCTCCGAGTCCTTGTGTTCGAGTTCGCCCGAGAGCACCCACGTGACGATCTCCATGTCGCGGTGCGGATGAGTACCGAACCCCGTGCCGGCGCGCACGATGTCGTCGTTGTTCACGAGCAGGAGGCCGTGATGTGTGTTGGCCGCGTCGAAGTGCGGGCCGAAGCTGAACGAGTGCTTCGAGTCGAGCCAGTCGATCTTGGTGGCGAAGCGCTCGTCGGCCCGACGGATGTCGATGTGTGTCATGCGTCGTAGAACAGTTGCGCACACAACTATATTCCTGTCGACCGGCGATCGATCTAGAGTTCGCCACCGTGGTGGGAGTCACGTTCGCCAAGGCGTTCCGACGCCATGTGGACTGTCCCGATCAGGCCGTGCCGGGCACCACCGTCCGGGCCGTGCTCGACGCGTACTTCGCCGAACATCCCGCGGTCAAGAGCTACGTGCTCGACGAGGCGGGCGCCGTCAGGAAGCACGTCGCCGTGTTCCACAACGACGACTTGATCATCGATCGTTCGCAGTTGTCCGACGCCGTCGTGGACGGCGATCGACTGCAGATCTTCCAAGCACTCTCCGGAGGTTGACCATGAGCACCCAGGCCCTGATCGGTACCCGCAAGGGACTCTTCACCGTGACGTTCGAAGGCGCCGCGGCGACGGTGACGGCGCCGGCCTTCGTCGGCGCACCGGTCACGAACGCGATACGGGATCCGCGCGACGGTGCACTCTACGCGTCGATCGACCACGGTCACTTCGGAGTACACCTGCACCGCAGCGACGACGACGGAGCGACGTGGCCCGAGATCACCGCACCCGAGTATCCGGCCAAGCCGGATGATGTCTCGCACCTCAACGCGATGTCGCAGAAGGAGATCGACTGGACGACGAAGCTGGCGTGGATCATCGAGCCCGGTCACGCGGACGAGCCCGGCGTGCTGTGGTGCGGGACGATCCCCGGTGGGCTGTTCCGCTCGGACGACCGGGGCGACTCGTGGCAGTTCGTCGAGTCGTTCTGGGCGCTGCCGGCACGCGAGAAGTGGTTCGGCGGCGGTTTCGACGACGCCGGCATCCACTCGATCGCGGTCGACCCGCGCGGTCCCGGTCGGGTGGTCGTCGGCATCTCGTGCGGGGGAGCGTGGCGCACCGACGACGGTGGCGCGAGCTGGACCGTCGCAGCGAACGGCATGCGCGCCGACTTCATGCCCGACGAGTTGTCGGGCGACCCCGACACGCAGGATCCACACCGCATCGTGCGCTGCGCGGCGGTGCCCGATTCGCTGTGGACCCAGCACCACTGCGGCATCTTCCGCTCGCTCGACAACGGCGACCACTGGACCGAGATCACCGAAGCGGGCCCGTCGACGTTCGGCTTCGCCGTCGCCGTGCACCCCGACGACCCCGACACGGTGTGGTTCGTGCCTGCCGTCAGCGACGAGGTACGTGTGCCCGTCGACGGCAAGCTGGTGGTCACTCGGACCCGTGACGGCGGCGAGACGTTCGACGTGCTGTCGAACGGGCTGCCGCAGGAGCGTGCGTACGACCTGATCTACCGTCACTGCCTCGACATCGACGCGAGCGGCGAGCAGCTCCTGATGGGCTCGACGACGGGCAGCCTGTGGTGGACGCACGACCAAGGTGACAGCTGGCAGCTGGTCTCCGCCCATCTGCCGCCCATCACCTCCGTCCGCTTCACCTGACGGTTGGTGCCTGGCACCAACCGTCCGCTGAGCGCCCTGGCACCAACCGTCAGCGTTTGGCGCGGCTGGGTTGGACTCTTGGCGCCTCATTCGGCATCTTGGGGTACACCGGCGGCCAGGGGGCGTCGGGGATGCCGTCGGCGATGTCGTCGGCGAACCTCTCGACCAGTGGAGCGATCTCTTGCGGATCGTCGTTCATGGCGGCCCACGGATCACCCCGCTCCGCCAGCCGGTCGGGCACCGTGAGCATCGTGAGTTCGTCGGGCGCGATGTCCATCAGCTCGTCCCACTCGAAGGGCGTCGACACCTGGGCGCCGACCCGTGCCCGCACGCCCCACGCCCCGAACACGTTCTTGTGGGGTGCGTTCTGATTGAAGTCGACGAAGACCCGCCCGTCGCGCAGCTCCTTCCACCACTCGTCGGTGATCAGGTCGGGGTGCCGGCGGGCGAGCTCGCGGGCGACCGTGACCGACGCGCCCCGCACGGCGAACGAGTCGTAGCCGTCGACGACGCGCACGTAGACGTGGAGACCCTTGCTGCCGGTCGTCTTCACGTACGACCGGATGCCGAGCTCGGCGAAGTACAACCGGACGTGCATCGCCGCTTCGCGGATGTGGTCGAAGTTCTGGCCGGGCGAGGGGTCGAGATCGATGCGCAGCTCGTCGGCCCACTGGGGCTTGTCGGCGGTGTACTGCCACACGTGCAGACCGAGCACACCCTGATTGGCGGCCCACAGCACGTGCGCCAGGTCGGCGATCACCAGCGCTCGCGACGGTGTGCCGTTGATCGTCTGCACGGTCGTGGTCGTCAGCCAGTCAGGTGCCGATTCCGGAATCCGCTTCTGGAAGAAGGACTTCTCGCTCACGCCGTTCGGATAGCGCTCGAGCAGCACCGGCCGGTTCCGGATCCAGCGCATCAGCGGCTCGCCGACGGCCAGGTAGTAGTCGGCGAGGTCGAGCTTCGTGAGACCGAGCTTCGGGAACAGCACCTTGCCCGGGCTCGTGATCGACACGGCGCGACTGTCGACGACCAGTTCCACCGGCTCACCGTGCTCGGCCTTCGCCATCGCGTCACCCTATGCCCGCAGCGCGACGGGTCGGGTACGCGGAGGTCGGGCGTGGCACGATGACGGCATGGACGCCGGCACGACATCCGAGATCGTCGATCGCGATCGGCGGCACCTGATCCACCCGTACCAGGTGTTCGACACCGTGCTGGTCGACGACGTGCTGCCGATCGAACGCGGTGCGGGTGCGTTCCTCGTCGACTCCGACGGCCGGGAGTACCTCGACGCGGTCGGCGGCATGTGGTGCACGAACATCGGCCTCGGCCGCGACGAGATGGCCGATGCGATCGCACAGCAGGTGCGCGAGCTCGCCTACGCGAACCCGTTCGTCGACATGACGAACGAGCCCGCTGGGCTGCTGTGCGAGAAGCTCGCCGAGTTGGCGCCGGGCGACCTGAACCGTGTGTTCCTGTCGACAGGGGGCTCGACCGCCGTCGACGCCGCGTTCCGTCTGATCCAGTTCTACCAGTACGCGCGCGGTACGCCGGAGAAGCGGCACGTGCTGAGCCGCGTCGACGCCTACCACGGGACCACGTATGCATCGGTGTCGATCGGTGGTAAGCCGGGCGACCGGGTGCCCGGCTTCGAGTACATCCAGGACACGATCCACCACCTGTCGTCGCCCGACATCTACGCCCACGGAGCCGGACGCTCCGAGCAGGAGTTCGCCGACGATCTCGTCGCCGAGTTCCGCTCGAAGATCGACGAACTCGGTGCATCGAACGTCGCCGCCTTCTTCGCCGAGCCGATCATGGGATCGGGCGGCGTGATCCTGCCGCCGGCCGACTACCTGCCCCGGGTCCGTGAACTCTGTCGTGAGCACGAGATCGTGTACGTGTCCGACGAGGTCGTCACGGGTTTCGGCCGACTCGGTGAGTGGTTCGCGTCGGAGTCGCTGTTCGGCATCGTGCCCGACATCATCATCAGCGCGAAGGGCCTGACCTCGGGGTATCTCCCGCTCGGGGCCACGATCGTCAGCGACCGGATCTACGACGTCATCGCCGAGACCGGGCACGACCGCTACTTCGCGGTCGGGTTCACCTACTCCGGGCACCCGGTGTCGTGCGCAGCGGCGCTCAAGAACATCGAGATCATCGAACGCGAAGGCCTGCTCGAACACGTCCGCGAGGTCGGTCCGTACTTCCAGGAGCAGCTCGCCACGCTCGGCGACCTGCCGATGGTGGGTGACGTACGGGGCTCACACTTGATGGCGTGCGTCGAGTTCGTCGAGGATCGTGAGACCCGCCGTCACTATCCCGAGGAACTCGACGTCGGCAAGCGGGTCGCGAACGCATGTGAGCCACGCGGGTTGATCGTGCGACCCATGGTGCACCTCAACGTGATGTCGCCACCACTCGTGATCGGTCGCGACGACGTCGACCGGATCGTCGCCACCCTGCGCGACGCGATCGTCGAGGTGCGCGCCGCTCTCGACTGACACGGCCGAACGGAGCGAACCGGGTTCGCTCCGTTCGCTGCCGTGGTGGCGATCAGGGGGCGAGTGCGGTGATCAGCGCCGACCGATCGTCGACCGAGACCCGGACACACCGCACGGCGACGGGGAAGCCGGCGACCCGGCCGCGAGTCTGCGGTTCGACCTCGATGCGCACGAGGCCGGACGACGAGCCGTTGACGAGCCACCTGCCGCGCCAGCCGTGTGCACCCCACCCGAACACCCGGTCGTCGTCGGCCGTCACGGACGTGATCGAGGAGCGTGGGATCGTCGTGTGGAACGCCCAACCCATCCGGATGGTCACCTCGGCCGGACCGACCGCGACGAAGCTGTTGGCCGGGCGCAGACCGAGCACTGCCATGGCCCGGTTCACGCCGGTGAACCGGATCGGGAATCGGCGAGAGGATTCGTGTCGGGCGTTCATGTCGAAACTCGTCCTCGGCTTCAGTCGTTGGCGTGGAGGTCGGCGTTGAGCTCTCCCCACGACCGTGATCGCGGGCGGACGATCACCTGGCCGGTCTGGCCGTCGCGGATGAACATCACGCTCGTGATGCCGGAGATCTCCCTGGCCTTGACGACCCCGTCGGGCGTGAGTACCGGAGTCGAGGCGGTCACGTACAGCCCGGCCTCGACGACGCAGTCGTCGCCGAGGCTGATGCCGATCCCGGCGTTGGCGCCGAGCAGACAGCGTTCGCCGATCGAGATCCGCTCGGTGCCCCCGCCGGACAGCGTGCCCAGGATCGATGCGCCGCCACCGACGTCGCTGTCAGCACCGACCACGACGCCGGCCGAGATCCGCCCCTCGACCATCGACGTGCCGAGCGTGCCGGCGTTGAAGTTGCAGAAGCCTTCGTGCATCACGACCGTGCCCTCGGCCAGATGGGCGCCGAGTCGGACCCTGGAGGCGTCGGCGATCCGGACGCCCGTCGGCACGACGTAGTCGAGCATGGCGGGGAACTTGTCGACGCCGTGCACGCGGAGGGTCTGACCGGCCTTGCGGACGCGCAGCCGCACGGTCTCGAGTTCGCCGACGGCGACCGGGCCGAGGCTCGTCCACACCACGTTCGTCAGCGCTCCGAAGATGCCGTCGAGATTGAGCGAGTTCGGTGCCGCGAGCCGCCCGGACAGCAGGTGGAGTCGGAGGTAACCGTCGGCCACCGACGCCGGCGGCTCGTCGACGTCGATCGACAGGCGGATCGGCCTGATGGTCACGTTGCGGAGTTCGTCACGCTCGTCACGCAGCCCGAGCTGATCGTCGATCGCGTGCTCGCGCATCATCGTGTCGTCGCCGTACTCGCCCCATCCGAACCAGCGGAACCAGGCATCGAGCACGGTTCCGTCGGCCGCAACGGTCGTCAGCCCTGCACCCCAGGCCATTCTCATGGCAGGCTCCTCGTCCGCTTCGCTTCCTCGTCGCGCTGCTTTCGACTCGTCGCTGGCGCTTCCCTGTTCGTGGTCGGGACTGGTCTCCGCTGCGCTTCGACTGCTCCCTCCGTCCAACTCGTCGCTGGCGCTTCCCTCGTTGGGACCGGGCGCGATGTCGTGTGTCTCACTGCGTCTCCTCTGTCGGTGTCTCGGCGGTGCCCGGCCTCGAGGAGGTGACCGGACCGTCCTGTTCGTGACGGAGGGTGGGGAACAGGATCACCTCCTTGATCGAATCGACGCCGGCGATCAGCATCGCGACACGATCCATGCCGATCCCGAGACCGCCCGTCGGTGGCATGCCGTACTCGAGCGCCCGCAGGTAGTCCTCGTCGACCGTGCCGGCTTCGGCGTCGCCGGCCTCCTTGGCCGCCTGCTCGGCCTCGAAACGGGCACGCTGCTCGACGGGGTCGTTGAGCTCGGAGTAACCGTTGCCGAGCTCTCGCGAGTCGACGAAGATCTCGAACCGCTCGGTGAGCCAGGGATCGTCGCGATCGGCCCGGGCGAGCGGCGAGATCTCGGTCGGATGGCCGGTCACGAACGTCGGCCGCACGATGTCGCGCTCGCAGAGCGTCTCGAACAGTTCCTCGACGAGCTTGCCGCCACCCCAGCGGTCCTCGTAGCGCACACCGTGCTCACGGGCGAGCGTGCGCAGCTCGTCGACGGGCTGCGACGGGTGCACCTCGCGGCCGATCGCCTCGCTCACGAAGTCGACCATCCGCCGGCGTGGCCACGGTTCGGCGAGATCGAACTCCTCGCCGCGGATCGTCAGCACGGTCGTACCGATCGCGTCGCGTGCGGCCTGCGTCACCAACTCCTCGGTGATGTCCATGACCTCGTTCCAGTCGCCGAACGCCTGATACAGCTCCATCATCGTGAACTCGGGATTGTGCCGGGTCGAGATGCCCTCGTTCCGGAAGATGCGTCCGATCTCGAAGACCCGTTCCATCCCGCCGACGATGAGACGCTTGAGATGCAGCTCGAGCGCGATCCGCAGGTAGAGGTCCATGTCGAGCGCATTGTGATGGGTGACGAACGGGCGGGCGTGGGCGCCACCGGCCTCGACGTGGAGCACGGGTGTCTCGACTTCGATGAACCCGTGACGGTGCAGCGTGCGCCGGAAGCTCGCGATCACCTCGTGGCGGATCTCGAACGCCCGTCGGGCCTCGTGGTTGACGATCAGGTCGGCATACCGCTGCCGGAAACGGGTGTCGGTGTCGGTCAGCCCATGCCACTTGTCGGGCAGCGGACGGAGGGCCTTGGAGAGCAGCTCCACCCTGACCGCCTTGACCGACAGTTCGCCCTTGCGGGTGGTCATGACCGTGCCGCTCACGCCGCCCCAGTCGCCGAGGTCGAGCGCCTTCACGTCGTCGAAGTGAGCGTCGCCGGTCACCGCCTTCGAGACGAACAGCTGGATCTCGTCACCGCGGTCGCGAATCGTCGCGAACACCAACTTGCCGGTGTCGCGCTTGAGCATCACGCGTCCGGCGACGGCGATCTCGTGCTCGGTCTCCGTGCCGGGTTCGAGCACGCCCCACTCGGCTCGGACCTCGCCCAGCGTGTGCGACCGGTCGAACCGGTAGGGGTACGGCTCGACGCCCTGCTCGCGCAGTTCGGTGATCCGTTCGATGCGTCGAGCCTTCTCGGCGACGAGCCCGCTCCCGGTCGACAGGTTGTGCTCGTCGGTGGTGTCGCTCACGATTCAGAGACCGTAGCGGTTCACCCGCGGGCCGACACCCGTGTTCGGCGATCTGTCCGTACGATGACGCGCGATGTCCGCCCGGAGG
>CAXBAZ010000021.1:0-15766 GCA_963973395.1 uncultured Acidimicrobiaceae bacterium | reverse complement strand
GGTGGCATGGATGCCGTACTTGCCGGGGCCGTCGGGTGAGAAGCGCGACGCGACATAGTCGAATCGGCCGTCGTTGGCCTCGAAGGTGTCGAGCGGGACGACGACGAGTTGGGTCCAGTGGCGCGACCCGAGGTCGGTGCGGTTCTGATTCCAACAGACGCGGTCCACGTCGTCGAACTCTTGTTTGGGAGCGAAGTCGACTTGGGCGTAGTGGTTGGTGTTGAACGTGGTCATCAGGTGTTCGCGGCACCAGTACACGACCGGATCGCGTACGTCCGGGTAGTAGGTCGTGTCGTCGTCGGCCCGCGTCGGATTGGCGACCGTGCGTCCCGGTTCGGGCGGGCCGCACATGGGGTCGTGATCGCCGATCCAGACATCGTCGGTCGAGTTCGCCGTCCACGCGTGATGCACCGCGTACTCGAACCGATCCATCGACTCCGGTGTGTCGAACGTCTCGACGAATCCGTCCGACGCGACGGCATCGCCGCCCTCGTCCACCGTCGCTCGATCCGCCGACGACGGCGCCGATCCCCCATCGTCTCCGGCGACGGCTCCTCCACCAGCGTCCGAAGTGTCGGCGTCGTCCGATCCGGTCGCAACATCCCCGTCGGCCTGCTCGTGGGCCCGCCCTGCACCGCCGCACCCTTCGGGGAGACGCGATCGATCGAAGGCCACGACTTGGCGCTCGGACAATCCGTGCTCTGCGACCAGCGGGTTGACCGATTCGAGGTGCGCAGCGGCAGCCGCCACCGACTCGCTGTCGCACCCGATCCGGCCTGCGACCGACTCCCAGGTGTCGCCGTCGGCGACATCGGTGAAGTCGAGGCCGTCCTCGGACCGGCTCGGCGAGCAGGCAACGACGATCAGACAGGCGGCAAGGACCCCCACCCATAGCGCCGATCGGGGGAGCCGAACCCTCACGAGGCCCGCTGCTGTCGCCACGCCCGTCACCATATCGTACGCCAGAAGCGGGGCGACACCCGCCCGGACCGCAACGCTCCCCGACATCGGCGCCGAGGGGGACGGTAGAGTCCACCGGCGACGTGGTCGACTCCGCACCTCCCTCACCCAGCGACGCTCTCGCCTCCCGTTCGAACGACGGTCACCTCCCGGCGCTCAGCGTGGTCATCCCGACGTTCAATCGCCGCGAGCGACTCGCGCGCGTCTTGGAGGCTCTGAGCAGGCAGGAGTGCGAGCTCCCGTTCGAAGTGATCGTCGTCTCCGACGGATCCACCGATGGAACGGACGACTTCCTTCGTGGGCTCGACACGTCGCTCGATCTCCACGCGCACTTCCAACCCAACTCCGGGCCTGCCGCTGCGAGGAATCGCGGCGTCGCGGCGGCCCGATCCGACCTCGTCCTCTTCATCGACGACGACGTCGTCCCGGCTCCGAACCTCGTTCGCGCCCATCTCGACGTCCGAGGCCGCGTCGACCCGGGCACCGTCGTCATCGGCCCGATGCGCGACCCCGCCGATCACCGGATGACGTCCTGGGTCGCGTGGGAGCAGGAGATGCTGGCCAAGCAGTACGAAGCGATGGAAGCCGGGCAATGGCGGGCCACGGCTCGACAGTTCTACACCGGAAACGCGTCGCTCCCGGTCGAGGTCATCCGCCGCGCGGGCGGGTTCGACACCGGGTTCACACGTGCCGAGGACATCGAGCTCGCCTTTCGACTCCACGACCTCGGTGCCGGATTCGAATACGCGCCCGACGCGACGGGGTGGCACTACGCCGAGCGCAGCTACGAATCGTGGTGCGGCGCCGCGTACGCCTACGGCCGGAACGACGTCCGCTTCGGACGCGATCTCGACCGTCCGCAGATCTTCGCCCTGATCGCGTGGACGTTCGGGCGACGCAACCTGCTGCTCAAGGTCGTTGCCCTGATCACGGTCCACAGTGCCCTGCTGGGGCGGGCGGAGCGGCGCTTGTTCGAACTCTTGGTCGTACCGCATCCGGCGGCGTCACGTCGGCGCCTCGTTCGATACGCGCTGAGCGCGGTGTACGCCGAGCGTTACTACCGTGGTCTCACCGACGAGCTCGGGTCGAGCCGCAGGGCGCGCCAGGTGTTGCGGACCCCGCTCGACGCCTGACAGCGACATGGTTTCGAGCACGCCCCGTCACTTGTGGGCCTGCAGCGGGAACCTCCGCCGGACGATGCGATGCGCCGTCCTGCCGGCCATCCCGAGTTCCAACGTCCGGTACGCGTAGTCGTACGGCATCTTCACGGCGTCGGACAAGAGGAACCGCGAGGAAGATGGGAGCGCGGCGAGCTCCGCCATCAGATCGTCGAGGTCGTATCCCATCACCGCCAGCCGATCATGGCCGAGCCAACGGAGGTACCTACGGCACCATGCCCGCCTGACCGGATTGGCGAGCACCGACCGCCAGTGATCGACCCTGTCGGTCCGGACTGTCTTGAAGCCCTCCGATCCCACGTTCTGATCCTGGATCCGTCCGCGGAGCTCGACGTCGCCGAACCTCGCGACCCGCGCGGCGGCGGGGTCGAGTCCGAGGTGATCGAAGATCGCCCCTGTCGTGTCGTCGGGCGCGGAGACCAGGGTCTCGTAGCTGACGACGTGAAACCGCGCGGGGTCCCGCACCACGGCGTCGATCAGCGCGGGGAGTCCCTCGTAGAGGTCGAGGCGGAAGTGCTGCAGGTTCCACCGACCTCCACCACCGCCCCATGTCGCCAGAATCGATCCGATGACAGCGAGGGGGTTCCGCCAGAGCACGATCGCAGGCGAGTCCGGGAAGATGCGCACGAGATCGTGCGCCACGACGTGGTACTTCGGTGTCTTGTCGAGGAAGTATCGAGCGTCGTCTCCCGCTGCTCGTCGATACGCGACCTCGGCCGCCGCGCGCACCAATTCGTCGTACGTCGAACTCGCATCGCCGGTCGAGTCGAGGAAGTCCTCGATCGCAGCGGCCGTGAATCGCTGGTCGAACGTCGCCGCGACGGCGTCCGCGTCCGTCAGCTTCAGCAACGGGAGCAGGAACGTCGGCTCCGGACCCGTGGCGATCTGTGGATGGGTGGCCAACATGCGCTGGAGCATCGTGGAACCCGATCGCGGCATCGACAGCAGGAACAGCGGACTGATCAGTTCGGATCGCACGCAGCGAGGCTACAGATCGCACGATCGACCCTCGGCAAAGTTCACCCGACACCCGGCGGCCTCGAGCGACGACGAACACAGGCGGATCGCGGGCGAGTGAGCCGAACGATCGAGCAGTCGACAGCCACTGGCTCGGGAATCACCAACGGGAATCACCAACGAAGTGGGCCGGTGCGCACGTTATCCTTCTGCCGTGGGCGGCGATGGCGATCAATCTGTGGGCGTCGGGTCGTCCGACGAGGTCGAGCCTGGCACACCGGCCCGCGACGACCCTGGTGATCGCGCAGACGATTTCACTGCTCGGGCATCCGTGCGTCGCAACCTCTTGCACATGATGAACGCCCAGTTGGTGACGTGGGTGATGGCGATGGTGTTGTCGGTGGTCGTCCCTCGCTACCTGGGGCCCAGCACCGTGGGGCAGTTCCGCCTGGCCACCGCTCTCTGGCTGCTCGGACGCATCCTCGTCGCAGCCGGAACGACGCGGTTCCTGCAGCTCGAGATCGCTCGCTTCGGACGGCAGGAGCTTCGTCTCGTCGGTCCGGTCATTCTCGTCCGGACCGCCACGTTCGTCGTGGTGGCAGCGGCCTTGGGGCTGTACGCGGTCGCATCCGATCAGGGCCGGGTGTTCGAGGTCTTGATGATCATCGTGGCGATCGACTCGCTGTTTTACGTGTGGATGGAAGCGATGAGCACCGCCTTCGTCGGCCTCGAACGGATGGCGACACCCGCAACCGTCAACGCGATCGTGCGCATCTGCGTGACGATCACCACGCTGGTGGTGATCGTCCTCAACGGGAGCGTCTACGCGATCGGGGCCGCCAGCGGCGTCGGCTTCATGCTCGGACTGATCATCCTTGTCCGGCGACTCCGGCCGCTGACCCCGATCGTGAGCCGGAACGATGTCGTCCACACTCGCGAAGTGATGGCGGGCAGCCTGCCCTTCATGTTCAGTGGTGCGGCGCTCGTCCTCTACCAGCAGATCGACATCGTCGTGATCTCATGGACGGCGAGTGACGCAGCGATCGGATGGTACGCCACGGCCGATTCGCTCTTCGGCTCACTGTTGTTCCCGGCGACGGTCCTGACGGCGACGATCTTCCCCACGCTCGGACGCATGAGCAACGACGATCCCGAGGGGCTCCGGCGGATTGTCCAGCGAGCTTTCACATCGCTCGTCCTGCTCGCTGTTCCCATCGGGCTCGGCACGGTTCTCGTCGCACCCTCGTTCGCGCCCCTGCTCTACGGCGATGACTTCGACGAGACCGGCGTCGTGCTCGCGATCCTCGGTCCGGTGATCATCCTCACCTTCGGGACCATCCTGTTCGGCACCTTGGCGCAGGCGACCGGGCGCGTTCGGCTGTGGACCTTCGTGTTGTTCGGATCGGCGCTCCTCACCATCCCACTCGACCTCGCGCTGGTGCCATGGGCAGAAGAGCGCTACTCCAACGGCGCCATCGGCGGTGCGCTGGCATACCTCCTGACCGAGTCGATCCAGTTCCTCATCGGGCTGGTCGTCATCGCCCGGTTCATCGCGACACGTTCGTTGTCATCGCGGGTGGTGCGGATCCTCGCCGCCGGTGGGGTGATGTTCCTCGCCGGGTGGCCGCTGCGTCAGTCGTTCGTCCTCATCCCCGCGGCGGTGTGCGCGATCGTCTACGCCGCCTGTCTGTTCGTGTTCCGGGTGGTCACGGAGGACGAGCGGGCGATGCTGCAGAGCATCACGGGCCGACTCGGGATCGGTCGTCGAGGGCCACGTCAGGCACCATGATGGCGATGCGTTCGGCTCGGGACTTCATGCGCACGATGGTCGGCGGCCCGACAGTGCTGCTCGCCGGGCTCGGCACGCTCGCCGGCGGAGCCGCGACCGCCTACCTCAGCGTCCTGACGTTGCTGGGCGCCGCCCGCCGACGACCCGACGACCCGATCTTCGGCGTTCCACGAACGCGGTTCGCCGTGCTCGTCCCCGCTCACGACGAGGCTGCATCGATCTCCGCGACTCTGGAAGCCTTCGAGCGAGTCGACTACCCCCGACCACTCTTCGATGTCCACGTCGTCGCCGACAACTGCACCGATGCGACAGCCGACGTCGTGAGGGCGTCCAGCTGGCAGGTCCACGAGCGCACCGAACCCGACGCACCAGGGAAGGGGCACGCTCTCAACTGGCTGTTCGATCGGTTGCACGGCGAGCAATTCGACGTCGTCGTGATCGTCGACGCCGACACCGAGGTCGCTCCGGGTTTCCTGCGTGCACTCGACCGAGCCTTCGCGGACGGCGCCGAGGTCGCACAGGGTTACTACTCGGTTCGCGACCCCCACGAGAGTGCCGGGGCATCGACCCGCTTCATGGCCCTCGCCGCTCGCCACCATCTCCGCCCCGCCGGGCGAACACGTCTCGGTGGATCGTGCGGTCTGTTCGGCAACGGGATGGCGTTCCGGCGACCCGTTCTCGAGCGGCATCGGTGGACCGGTCACCTGATCGAGGACATGGAACTCCAGGTCGAGCTGCTCCTCGTCGACGACGTCCGCGTCACCTACGTGCCCGACGCGACGTTGGTCGCCGAAATCCCTGACAACCTCGAATCGGCGACGCCTCAGAACCGTCGATGGGAACGTGGGCGACTGATCCTGGCCCGCGCTGCTGTGCCCCGCCTCGCGCGCGCACTCCGGGCCTCGGGCGCGGCTCGTCGGCGTGCGCTCGTCGACGCGGCCTGCGACCTCCTCGTGCCACCGATCTCGGTGTTGGGCGTGATCCATCTCGGGTCGGCTGCGGCCGGGACCGTTGCCGCGGCCGCCGGAACCCGGCACGGTCGCTCGCTCGCCGTGGGCAACGTCGTCCTCCTCGGTCTCCTCACCGGCCACGTCGGAGTTGCACTCTGGGCGGTCCGCGCACCTCGCCAGGTCTACGCCGCACTCTTCGACCTTCCGGGCATGGTGCTCTGGAAGTGCAGGCTCTGGGTGAACATCCTGCAAGACTCTGACGTGGCGTGGGAGCGGACCGAACGGAACAACGAGCGCGTCGCCGACGCCTCGCGGCGACCGATGCACGATCGCGCTCGGGAGGGGGCGATCCGATGATGTCGCGTCCACCAGCTCTCTTGTTGGGCATTCCGGTCGACGACTTGACGATGGACGAAGCCGTCGATGTCATCGGGCACTTGGTCGACCGTGGTCGAACCACGTCCAACCACCATCAGATCGCCACCGTGAACCTCGACTTCCTCACGAATGCGCTCGACCACGAGTTGGTCCGCCGCCGACTCCAGGAGGCCACGGTCTGCCTCCCCGACGGAACTCCCCCGCTGTGGGCCGCGGCAGCCCTCGGCATGCCCCTGCGCGAGCGGGTCGCAGGCTCCGACCTCGTCCCGCGCCTGTTCGAGGCGGCAGCCGAACGTTCATGGAACATCCATTGCCTCGGATCATCGGTCGACGTCGCGTCGGGAGTCGAGCGACTGGTCGCAGAGCAGCACCCGACCGCGGCGATCACGGTCGACCCCGGACCACTGATCGGGCCAGAGGGTGAGGCTCCCGAGGATCTGATCGACGAGATCAGAGCCCGCGAACCCGACATCTTGTTGGTCGCGCTCGGCCATCCGAAGCAGGAGCACTTCATCGCGACCCACGGCGAACGACTCGGTGTCCCCGTCATGGTCGGGATCGGCGGCACCCTCGACCTGCTGGTGGGGAAACGAGTGCGCGCCCCCCGGTGGGTGCGCTCGATCGGACTCGAATGGGCGTACCGAGCCGCCCAGGAACCGCGGAGACTCGTGCCCCGCTACGCCCGCGACCTGTACGTCGCTGTGCCCGCGATCTGTCAGCAGTGGGTCGGCAGCAGGCGTCCCGGAGACGGGCGATGGCAGGTCATCGCTTCCGATCGCGGCGTATGCCTCTCCTGGAACCGAACATCGACCGGGCACCCCGATGCCACGGGGTACGGCGATGCGGTGGCCGCGATCCGAGCCGGTGCACCACTGACGATCGACATCGCGTCCGGGATCCCTGGTGACGCCGACATCGCCCAGCTGGTCGGACTGTGGAGAGTGTGTCGGTTGTACGACCGGGAAATCGTGTGGGAGCCTGCGCCCGACGTCCGGCTCGGCGAACGGCTCATGGCACTCGCTCTCCCCTCGCTGGAAAGCGACTGACCGGTCTCCCGGAAGGTCGCCAGCACGGACCGACCGAGAACCGGTACGCTGTCGCCGAATGTCGAGTCATGACCAGGACGGGTACGGCGCGGAGATCGCGCGGGCCAAGGCGTTCTCACTCCGCGCCATGGAAATCCTGTTCCGGCACAGGGTCATGTTCCTCCTCCCGATCATCGCCCTGACGGCTGTCGGAGTCCTGCAGGCCAGTCAGGTGTCGCCCACCTACCATGCCGGCGCCGCGCTGAGCACGGCGACCAACCCGCTGCTCGAGGACCAGCAGGTTCGGGGCGTCACCATCGAACGCTTCGAGTCGCCCGCCGAGGGGACGAGCCGGATCATCGACGAACAACTTCGGACCGACGCCTTCGTCGAGGAGATCGCCGAACGAGTCGGCCTGTCCGAGGCGCTCGAGGCCGACCTGATCGACTACGACACGATCCGTGAGAACGTCTCGACCAGTGCTGGGGGGTCGTCACTGCTCTCGATCGAGGCCACGTGGGGCGACGCGGTCACCGCCTACCAACTCGTGAACGGGGTCGTCGACACGTACCTCGAGTACCTGGCCGACACGGTCGCGAGCGACAGCAGTGAAGCGGTCGCCTTCTACGAGGGGATCCGTGACGGTGCGCTCGAAGACCGCGCGACGCGCCAGGATGAGCTCGAGCGCTACTTGAACACACTTCCCGCGATCGAGAGCGAACGCGATCGGCCGATCGCCGTCCAGCTCTACATCGACGAACTGACCGGCCAGATCGATGACGCCGACGAGCGTGTGGCCGAGGCCGAGCGACGCATCGACGAGGCCGACCTGTCGGTGCTCCAGTCCCGGAGCAATGCCGGACGGAGTGTGCAGTTGATCGACGAACCGACCGTTCCGACGGCACCGGAAGCGGCACTCCCGCAGAGAGTCATGGCTGTCGGCGGCACGTTCATCATCGGCGTGATGATCGCGATCGGTGCGCTCCTGTTCGTGACCGTGCTCGATCGAAGCGTGAGCGCGCCCGAGGACCTCACCGCCCTCCCAGCGATCTCGCTCGTCGTCCTCGTGCCTCCGACCGCCCGTGGACGCCGATGGCGCCGGGGCAAGCGTTCGAAACGCGGTCCGTCCGAACAGGTCGACCGGGCACGAACCGATCGCCCGTCGCGTGCGGATCGCGTCGACGATGACGTACGTCCGATGGAAGGTGCCTCAACGTGACCGATCAACCGGTCGGCTCTCCGCCATCCGAGGTCGACGGCCAGACGGGCGATGAGCCGGCGCGCACCGATCGACCGGCCCGAGTGGCGACGGCGCCCGCACCGGCCCACTCCGGCGTGACCGACGTTCCGCTCTACGAGGACATCGCACCACACCTGCTGAACTCGTTGCGGAGCCTCATCGACCGGTTCGAACTACAGAGCGGCGAACTCCCTTCGCCACTGGCCGTGACGTCACCCGGCCCCGACACCGACACGACCGTCGTCTCGCAGGCCCTCGCACGAATTCTCGCGCACGAACACGGCAACTACGTCCTGTGGATGGGAAGCAGTTGGCTCGACGGCGCGGATGATCAGGCCGCTGGCCGCCACGACGGACCTTCTCTGCTCGACGTGCTCGCGAACAAGGCGTCCATCCGTTCGGTGCTCGTCGCCGACCCTGATCACCCACAACTGACGCAACTCACGACGGGACCGATCGCGGCCGGCCACGGCCACATCATCGCTCGTTCGCCGGCGTTCGAGCATCTCCTGACGCTCCTGGAGCAGGAGTTCGACCATGTCATCATCGACTGCCCTCCGATACTCGGCGTGGGCGACGGTCTCGCGCTGCTCCCCCGCACGAACGGATACCTCCTCGTCGTCCGCCACCGCAAGGTGTCGACCGCCCATGTGCGACACGTGAACGAGCTCGCCGCGCCGATCCCGAACGTCGGCGTGGTCGTGACCAACTACGTCACCCGCGTGCCCAAGATCGTGCGTCGCCTCTTCGGCGACTGATCGGCGGTCGGCCGAGGCAGGTGCTGATCGCGTCGCTCCTGCTCGCCGTCGTCGCCGGGAACTCCCGCGTCGGCCGGCGAGCGCGACACCGGCCCCGTATGGTGCTCCTTGGTTCAGTGCTCCTGGCGGCGAGCTTCTACAGCATTCGTGTGATTCTCTGAGTACCGGCTCGATCACGGGCACCTCCCGAGAACGGCGGCCGCCGCCGACGTCGGTCCCGATCTCCTCGTGCCCGGCGACGTCAGGCTCACGACAGCCTCCACCGCGCCGCCCGCCGAACCGGTCGACGGTAACATCGCTCCGGTGGACCAGGCTCGAGCGCGCGGCAGTGAACCGACGAACCCGAGCGGTGCACGGGTGTTCTCCACACGCTTCGCCGACAACCTCTCCCGGCGGTTCTGGCTCTTCCTCGCCCCTGTGCTGCTGATCACGGCCATCGGCGTTCTCCAAGTGTCGCGAGCGATCCCGGTGTTCGAGTCGACGGGAGTGCTCGACGCCGCAGCGAACCCGTACCTGGAGTCGCCCGACCTTGCCGTCGGTTCGGTCGCTCAACTCGACCTGGACGCCGAGGCCATCAGCCAGTTGCTCAACGAGCAACTCGGTACCGACTCGTTCGTCATCGACATCGCACGAGCAGCGGGTCTCGGCGAGCAGGTCGAGAACGAGGACGTCACGCCCGTCGACGTTCGTCGGGCCATCAGCGTGTCGGCGACCGGCCGGGACCTCGTGACCGTCGGCGCCCGCTGGGCCGACGCGGCCAAGAGCCGGCAGTTGGTCGTCGCGGCGATCGAGACGTTCGACGAGTTCCTGACCCGGACCATCGTGGCCGAGAGCGCAGAATTGTCGTCGGAACAGCAGGCCCTCCTCGAGCTCAGGCAATCCCAGGCCGACGCGTCGACCGCGGAGTACGACGCATACGTGGCATCGCTGGCTGCCGACACCACCGACGACCTGACCACCGCCGAACGTCTCCGGGTCGATCGTCTCACCGAGCGGTTGCGCGCAGCCACGGACGCCGAGGACGAGTCACTCCGACTCATCGACGTCCTGACGAACGTCGGTCGGCAGGCTTCTGACGGGTCATGGCAACTGATCAAGGTCGTGGACGAGCCTCGAGTTCCGACTGAGCCGACCGACGATCTTCCTCCGGAGTCGCTGTCGATCGCCGGCTTCGTACTGCTCGGCCTGGTGATCGCGATCGGCGCTGCGGTCATGACCACGGCGCTCGACCGGTCGATCTCGACGCCTGCCCACCTGGCATCGGTCACTGGCATCCCCGTCGTCGTCCCGGTCCGCCCGTTGCGGCCCCGGGAGTGGAGCGCCGTCGCCCCGCCCGCCGTCGATCGGGAGCTGAGCCGGCACGACACCGGCCGTGGCGTTCCCGTCGATCACGACGAGATCGCTGTCTGATGCGTACGCTCACACCGCGTCGACGGATCCGCCGCCGTGAAGGTGCGCTGCGTAGGCGACTCGGTCAGATCGGATTCGACGCCACGCCCCGTGCGTTGACCGAGCCTCTCCGGACCCTGGTCGCCCGCCAGGAACTGCACACCGGTGAACCGTTGCCACGAACGACCGTGGTCGCTTCCGTCCTGCCCGGCGACGACGCGGAGATCGTCGCCCACGCCTTGGCCGCGCTCGTCGCGCACGACTACGAGCGGCGTGTCTGCCGCGTCGACGGGTCGTGGTTCGCGTCGCTCGGTCACGAATTTCGCGGGTCGGATGTGTCGGCCGACCTCGTCGACGACGATCAGGAGCTGTCCGGTGCGCTGTGGACGACCCCGGGCCAGCCACTCCTCGCGACCCTTCGGTCGGAGCCCGGCGAACCGAACGAACCGTCCGAGCGCTGCCGGGCTGCTGACGTCCGCCGACTCGTCGCCCGCCTCGGCAACGAGTTCGACCACATCATCCTCGAAGCGCCGGGGCTCCTTGCGAACCGCGACGGTGAGACGATCGTCAACGAGAGCGACGGGTACGTGCTCGTCGTTCGCCGGGGAACATCGACCGAGGGACAGGTGCAGAGCGCCGCCGCCCTCGCGGCGTCGACCGTGTGCCTCGGAGCGGTGCTCACGGACTACGACCGTGCCCGCCCGCGAGGGTTCAACCGGCGGGTGCGGGCTCGCGGAGCCGTGCCGGCATGAGTGACCCCGTGTCCGTCCGGGAAGCCAGCGCGCCCCACGCGGCCGTGGCCCACCGCCAAGGTCGCCTCGTGTGGTGGTTCGCCTACGCCTCCGTGGTCATGATGGGACTGCTGATCACGGCGTTCGTGAGCAACCGGCCGTGGCAACCCTATGTCGGGATGTCACTCGGATTGATCGTGCTGCTCTCGGCGCTGTGGCTCACGCGGCCCCGCTTCGCGCTCTACGCCACATTGTTCCTGACGACGTTGAGCGACATCGTGGCGGCGCGATGGTTCCCCTTCGCCAAGTCGCTCTCGAGTCGTGAGTCGATCGCATTCGTCGCTGATGCCGCGACGATCAGCCCCCTCGAGATCTCGCTGTTCGTCGGCGTCGTCGCGACCAGCCTCCGGAGGTACGCCCGCACCGGACGGGTGCTCCCCCCGAACCCGTTGGTCCGACCGATGTTCTGCCTGTTCGGCTTCGTGCTCTTCGGGTTCGCGCACGGCGTGCTGACCGGCGGATCGCTGACCATCGCCGTGTTCGAGAGCCGGGGGCTCTTCTACGTGTTCGCAGTGTTCGTGGTCACGATCAGCGTGTGCACGCGCCCCGAGCACTACGAGCACGCCGTCCTCGCCGTCTTCGCCGGCGTGGTCGTCCACGCCCTGATCACGCTCCAGTACTACTTTGCGTTGCCGAGCGAGGAGCGCGCCGGCCTGGACAGCCTGGGCGAGCACGGCGCGAGCGTGACGATGAACCTGGTGTTCATCGCACTGTTCGCCGGCGTGCTGTTCAAGAGCATCTCCCGGCTCACGACGACCACACTCGTGTTCATCTGCGTTCCGGTCGGAGCGGTGTACCTGCTGTCGCAGCGACGGGCCGCGGTGGCGGCGTTGGCCGTCGCGGTGGTGTCGGTGCTGGTGATGTTGGCGTGGCGACGGAGACGCACCTTCCTGAAGGTCGTTCCGGTCATCGCGATCCTCACGACCGTCTACGTCGGTGCGTTCTGGAACTCGACGGGTACCGCCGGATTTCCGGCGCAGGCGATCAAGGGTGCGGTTGCTCCGGGATCGGCCACTGCGGAGGATCGAAGCTCCGACCAATACCGCATCGCCGAGAGCGTCGATGTCAACGCCACGATCCGCTCGTCGCCGATCCTCGGGCTCGGCTTCGGCCACGAGTTCCTCCGTCCCATTCCGTTGCCGAGGATCAACGATTTCCTACTGGCGCGCTACGTGCCGCACAACTCGTTCCTCTGGATCTGGATCAAGCTCGGCTTCCTCGGGTTCGCGACCATGGTGTACGTGCTGATGAAGTCGATCGTCCTCGGCGTCGCGCGAACGCGGGAGCTCATCGCCGGCCGCGAGTTGATGACGACCGTCATCGGCGTGCTCTACATCGTCATGTTCGCGGTGTACACATGGGTCGACATCTCATGGGATCCACGCCTGACTCCCGTGCTCGGACTCGCGATCGCGGTCTGCAGCCAGCCCATTGGACGCGCCAACCGGGACGAGTTCGCGACAGCCCGCGATGAACCGGCGCCGCCGCATCGACGCCCGACCGTGCCGTCCGGAGCTCCACACGAGGGGGCTCGACCGCGTCAGTCGTCGCCGATGATCTCGACAAGACTGACCGACCACGCCGGGAACGTCGGAACCACGTAGCCGGCCTCCGGAGCGAGTGACGTCCCCGGCGTGTCGATGACGGCGGTCGTGGTCCCCGCCACGCCGTTGTAGGTGACCTCCGACGTCTCGGGGTCGAGTGAGGTGAGCGTGTTGACGACCGCACTGGCTACTTCCGAGTCGGCGAGACCCACCGGCACCGACACGGACTCGAGTGATCGATTGACGACGATTAACGTCGCGACACCGTCGGCACGACGCCCCGCATAGACGCTGAGCGATGCGGTCCCGGCCGGCAATCGCACCGGTAGCAACGTGTCGCCGAATCTGCTCCACAGAGCGAAGGAGAAGAACGCTGGAAACGGTCGCAACGTGTCGGCTTCGATCAGGCCATAATTGGTCCCGCTCTCCGCCTCGCCGCTCGCGAAGTCCCACTGGTTGGCGATCCCGACACCTCCGAGTGCGAGTTGACCGATCGTCTCCGCCAGGAAGATCGCGTTGCTCCCGTTCGTCATCGTCTGTTCCGTGTCCGACGCCGCGACGGACACCAGGTTGTGCTCGGTGACGGCGATCGGGACCGCGCTTCCCAGGACCGACGTCAACGCCTCGAGCGTCTGCGGCCAGTATCGAAGCGGGTCGTCGACGATGGTGAAGACCTCTTCCGACGAGTTGAAGCCATACCGATGAACGACGTAGAAGTCGAGATCGCTCCCTGCCATCTCCACCACCTCCGTGCCCCAGTCGCCCCAATCAGCCGGCTCGGGCACTCCGACGGCACCGACCTGGATCGTCGGATCCACGCTCCGCATCGCCTGGCGGATCGCGAGGTAACCGTCATGCTCGGGATCCCCGGCGACGTAGGCCGCGCCATCACACGTCCACACCGCCTCCCACCCGAACTCGGAGCAATTCTCGCCGGCGACAGACCGCTCGCCGGCGTACACCTCGTTCCCGACCTCCCACATCTCGATACCGACGGGCTCGGTCGTACCGTTCGCTGCACGCAGTGACGCCCACTGGCCCACGGTGCCCCAGTCGACTCCGTCCCGATCGACGCCGATCGCGGTGGCGTCGTCGACCTCACCGTTGAAGTACGCGACGAGGGCGGCCGAGTGCTGAGCTGTCTCGTTGATCGACACGGTCCACATACCCGGCAGACGCGTCGACGTCAGTAGTGCGGCGAAGTCCGCCGGGCGCGCCGCCCAGGTCCACTGACATCCGGACTCGTCGTCCAACTCGCACGCCAGCCAGTCGTACGAGTTGCTCCACGAACCGCCCGGCATCCGGATGTGCGTCACACCGGCGCGGCCGAGCACGTCCCGGAACTCCTGCTGCTCGAACCTCTCGGCACTGAGCCACGCCGCGACATTCGTGCCGAGCAGCCGGCGATCGAACTCGGTGCCCGGCGACTCCGGCTCGACGATGATCGCATCGGCACGATCGCCCGGGTCGGTCACCGGGACCGACTCGGAGGTCGTCTCAGAGGTGTCCGACGAACGCGCTGGTTGCGCCGTGCTGCGACCTCCGGGAGGAAGCCCGGATTCGGACGTGCACGCGCACAGCATCAGCAGTACTGCGGCGACACCCTGTCGAACGCCCTGCCCCGGCGATCGGCGTCCGTTTCGCATCCCCCGCAAATGTAATCGACCCGTCACCGCTGCGTTCGCAGCGGACCGGCCGCACAGACGGTTCGTCCTGCGCGGGTGAACTCACGGACCGCAGCGTCAGGAGAATGTGAACTCCGGTTGAAGACCATCCCAACTGGCTCAACCGATGCCCGGCGTGCGGCGATACGAGCGACGATCCCCTCGCAAGGCGCGGTCGGTCACAGCAATCAACTGGAGGAACCAACCGTGCGAAAGCTCATCGCTGCGGCGAGCGCAACCGGACTCGCCATCACCATCGGCATCGCCACGATCGCGGTCGGCGCCGACCGCGACACGAACTGCTGGGACGAATACAACGTGCGCGGGACCCGTTTCCACGGTGTCGTCGCGCCGAAGGGTCTCCCCCTCGAAGACTGCACTCCCGCGCCGGACTGCAAGATCCGGTACAGCGCGACCGGCAAGGTGCAGCGGCTGTACGTTCCCCACGGCAGCAAACCGAAGACGGCCTGTACCCGGCTCGGCACGTCGACCACGACCTCCACCACGGCGCCCACGACAACTGCCGTACCGTCGTCCGGTCGCTTCGAGACACTGCCGGTGGGCGCTGTGTTGCCGACCGACTCGGAATGTGCTGCACGCGTTCGACCGATGACGGAGAATCGTTCCGGCAACGCCGCTCAGAACAACACTCGCGGAACCAGCGCCAACGACACCTACCCCCGTGTCACCGGCGACTTCACGGGCACCACCGACGAGATCATCCAGTGGACCGCCTGCAAGTGGGGTATCGACGAAGACCTGGTCCGAGCCCAGATCGTGGCCGAGTCCTACTGGCACCAGGGCGCCATGGGAGACTTCACCACGACCTCGGGCGCATGCGCGCCCGGCTTCCCGATCCGCGACTACCCCGCGCAGTACAACGGCGATCGCACCCACGATCGTGAATGCCCCGAGTCGATCGGCCTCGGGCAGGTCCGCTGGCTCTATCACCAGTCCGCCTTCGAAGACGCGAACGCCGTCCGATCGACCGCATACAACCTCGACTACACCTACGCCGTCTGGCGGACCTGTTTCGACGGAGGATTCGGATGGCTCGATGATGTGGAAGGGCGTGGCGACTATGTAGCCGGCGATGCCCGGGGCTGCCAAGGCGTCTGGTTCTCCGGACGCTGGTACACGAGC
>CAXBAZ010000020.1:0-16005 GCA_963973395.1 uncultured Acidimicrobiaceae bacterium | reverse complement strand
CGAGGGGGAGGAGCTCACGAAGCTCGTGTGCGCCATCGCGACGTCGGCCGGCACGAATAGCACCGCCAACAGTGCTGCGGTCGACACGACTAACAAGCTGAGGCGGCGCGCGCGTCGAGGGGCCGGTTCATTCGTCATGAGATCGTAATCTACTACGGCGTGTCGGACTTCAGGGTGCATGGCACTTCGGGCCGGATGGAGCGACTCACGAGGTGTACGACAACACGGTCGCCATGCCGGCTTCGAGGTGGTAGGCGTTGTGGCAGTGGATCATCCAGTCGCCGGGATTGTTCGCCTGAAAGATCAGCTCGACGGTTTGTGCCGGCAAGACGTTGACCGTGTCTTTGCGGACGCCGCTGCGTGCCGCGCCGAGCTGCGCGGTGTGACCGTGAAGGTGGATGGGGTGCCACATGTCCGAGACGTTCTCGATCACCAGGTTGACCCATTCGTCGGCCCGAATTTCGATCGGTTCGTGGCTGCCGTACGGGACGCCGTTGATGCCCCAGTCGTAGCGCATCATTCCGCCGGTGAGCTGGACGGGGATTCGGCGAATGTCGCCGTTGTCGGGGAGGTCGAGAGTGACTGCCTCGATGGCGCGAAGATCCGCGTACCTCAGCCACGTTCCGTTCAACTCGGTGAGCGGCGCGGTCAGGTCGGGGGTCGATGTGGCTGTGCCGTCACGGGTTCGCAACACTGCGGCGGCCCGCTGGTCCTTTCCTTCGGCGAGTGCGACGACCGACCAGGCTCCGGTCTGCACGGTGAGCGTGACGTCGTAGCGCTCACCCATGCCGACGAGGAGTGCGTCAACCTCGACGGGCTCGACCGCGAATCCGTCGGCGTGGGTGACGGTCATTGAATGCCCGCCGACTGCGAAGCGGTACGCGGTGTCGCCTCCACCGTTGATGATGCGGAGCCGTATGCGGTCACCACCGCGCGGTTCGGGGCTGAACGTCAAGGGATCTTCGAGAGGCCGACCGTTGATCAGATGGTACGGATAGGCGACATCACCAGCATCGCCGCCGAGCAGCGGTGACGTCGCCATGACCATCGAACCCATGTCGTCCATGTCCATGTTCTGGAGCGCACGCAACTCGTCGTCCGGAGTCGACTCGATCCCGTCGAGCCAGTCGTCGAGCATCACGACGTAGTCCACGTCGGCGTCGACGCCGTCGTCGGGATCCTCGATCACGAGCGGCGCGAGAAGACCCCGGTCGAGCTGCAATCCGTGATGGGGGTGAAACCAGTAGGTCCCGCCGTCGGGCACGACGAACCGATAGGTGAACTCGGCCCCCGGGTCGATGTCACCCTGCGTCAACGCGGGCACCCCGTCCATGCCGTTCACGATCGACAGACCGTGCCAGTGAATCGACGTCGCCTCCGACAGATCGTTCGCGACCGTGACCTCGATCAGATCACCCACGGACACCCGCAGCACCTTGCCAGGCACCACGCCGTCGTACGCCCAAGTCCGCGCCAGCCTGCCAGCGAGGTCGAAGTCGGTCGGCGCTGCCCGGAACGACGCGACCACATCGGGCTGCCTCCCCGACGCGGCGGTGATGCTCGCCAATCGCGTCGAGGCTGCACTCGGTTGGCGTGCGCCAGGTCCACAACCGGCCAGCAGCGCGACGCCGGCACCAGCAGCGGAACCGAGAAACCGACGACGCGACCAGAGGTGATTCATCTCCTACAGTCTGTCGTAGAAAGACTCACGCACCCTCTCGGCTCGGCCTGCCAGTGTGTGACTGATGTCATAGTGCCCTGACCGTCCCCGGTGGGAAGTTGTTCCTACATTGTGTCGTCGTCGCACCCGCGACGACCCCCTACATCATCGAGGTAGCTGTGCAATACTCCCCCCGTTCGATCCTCGTCGCGCTCAGCGCCGGCTCACTCGTCCTCGCCGCGTGCGGCGGAGGGAGCGAGTCCGAATCCGTTGCGTCCCTGCCGCCGATCGCCGACGCCGAGTCAGCGGATTTCAACGACGCCGACGTCCTCTTTGCGCAGAGCATGATTCCCCATCATCGCGAGGCGATTGCGATGGCCGACATGGCGCTCGCCACCGACGTGCAGGCGAACGCCGACGTCGTCGCCCTCGCGACGCAGATCAAAGGTGCGCAAGACCCGGAGATCGCGCAGATGACCACGCTCCTCCAGGCCTGGGGCCAGCCGCTCGACATGCCGGGCATGGAGGCCGGCGAAGGCATGGACGGCATGGAGGACATGGAAGGTATGGAAGGTATGGAAGGCATGATGTCCGCCGAAGCCATGACAGCGCTCGCCGCATTGACTGGCCCCGAGTTCGACACTGCGTGGGTTTCGGCCATGATCGCCCACCACGAGGGCGCCGTGTCGATGGCCCAGACCGTGAAGGCCGCCGGGTCGAACTCGGAGGTGCTCACGCTGGCGAACGCCATCATCACCGGCCAACAGGCCGAGATCGACCAGATGAAGGCGCTCACCGGCGGCTGACACAACACGACGAGCGTCACCCTTCGAGGGCCGTCCGCCGAACCGAACCCATGCACGCATGCACCTTGACTACGACCGAAGACGGAACACCAGATGCGGGCGGAAAATGGTCGGCGCCACGGCGCCACGGCGCCACGGCGCCACGGCGGCGCTGGCGTCGACTTGCCGGTCGGCGATTCGCTGTGCCGGGTCACCGAGTTGCACCAGTCGTCGACCGTACGTCACGGTGACCATTGCTCGGGACGTTCGGCGTCGAACGGTTCGCCGTGCGAGGCAACGCTCGAGTCGACACCAAGATGACAGCAGTCACAACGGCAGCGGCCAGCACCGTTAACGGGATCGCGTGCGCTCACCGACAACGATCATGACGGACGCCGCCATTGTCGCGATGCCAGCTCTGGGATCGGACACTGATGCCGCTTGGGTGAGCGATCATCTCGGTACGACAGAGTGTCGTAGGCTAACGGAATGTTCGCCGGTCGTGTCCGTCAGAATCTTTCGCAAGTTCGGATTGGTGCATGCCCCATTGTACTGCTGGTGTTCGGTCTCAGCGCGTGCGCGACCACCGTGGCGTCCACGGCTCCGCGACCCGTCAAACTCCCTGCGCCGACAACATCGATCGTGACCGTTCCGTCGACGGAGGCTGGGCAGATCACGGACACGGACTCGGACGCAACAGACTCGACGACCACATCGATTGCTTCGCCACCGACGACGACTACTCCGCCGCAGGACATCGCAGAAGTCGTTCCCGTAGCCGAAGCAGCCGCGGCCTCGTTCCGGCCGCCGGCCCCGCCGGTGGTTCCTGCGCTCGAGGTACATCTGGTCCCAGTCGGGAAGCTGGACGGTGACGACACAGCGCGCCTTCAGGCAAGGCTGCTCGAATTCGGCTTCTGGGTCCAGGCAACCGACGGCGACTTCGGGCTCACCACTGAACAGGCAGTGATGGCGTTTCAGAAGTTCCACGGGATCCCTGCGACGGCGTCGGTCGACGACGAAACCGCAGCGATCATGTCGGCGGCCGGTGAGCGCGCCACGGGCCGCGCCGATGCCGGCACGCTGGTCGAGATCGACAAGTCCCGACAGCTGCTCTTGGTCGTCGTCGACGGCGTCACGGAATGGGTCTTCAACTCCTCGACTGGTTCGGAGGTGCCGTACGAGACGCCGAACAAGAACGATCCGACCGTGATCGAGCGCGGTGATTCCGTGACGCCGACAGGGCTGTTCAACACCGAACGCGAACGACCCGAGGGCTGGTGGGAAGGCGATCTCGGTGAGATCTACCGACCGAAGTATTTCGTCGGCGGCATTGCGATACACGGCTCGAACAGCATCCCGAACTACCCCGCTTCACACGGGTGCGTGCGAGTCAGCGTGCCCGCGATGGACTACATCTGGGAGTCCGATCTCATCCCGCTCGGCACCAATGTCTGGGTGTACGGCGAGATCCCTGCTGCCTGACGGCACCACCACAGTCGGTGCGACGAACATCGATCGCGTCCGGGATCCGTGTTGGGCCGCGCTGTCCCACATTCGTCGGGCGAGCCTCACGAGCCCGACAAGTTACCGCCGCCAGAAGGCGCTACTCGGACGTCTACCTGCGGATGATCGCGAGGGCGCAGAGCGCAACCGCGATGGTGGCCGTTGCGGCGTGGACAGCGAATGCGGGTGTGGGGACTGGCTCTGGGCCGGCGGCGGTCGCGGGTCGTTCGCGGGCGCGGCTGGATATTAAGGTCGAAAGGCCGAAGGCGACGGTGACGGCCAGTGAGCCGCTGTCGATCCACGCCATCGCTCTGGATTGCACGATCGCGAAAGCAACCCAGAGCACGACGGGCCGCCAGAGCGGCCGCCACATGGACGAGACCGAGCGCGGTCGCCCGCCGGTCGATCTTCGAGCGTACGGGCTCGATCCAAAGACCGAGAACCGCAGCACCGGTCAGAACGGTCGCGAACAGTGCGACGAGAGCGAGAATCACGGCAACGTGGCCCCGGATACGTCCGCTCGGATCGGTAGGCCCCTCGGCGCAGCGTACCCCTTGGGAACAGGCCGTTTTCGCGTCTCCCGCAGACGAGCAGGTATCTGAAGGCAGCGTCGACATGACAGTGCCCAGGTGATGTATGTGGTTGTGTCGGGTGTCTCGCAGGCTGGCCGGAGCTTCTCCGAAAAGGACAGCGCCGATGATCAAGAGCGGCGCAAGCAGCCCGATGCCACGGTTCAGCTCCGTCGGCGGCGAACCCTGAGCGGACAGCGTCTCCGGCGTGCGGTCGGTCGGTCGAGACGTATGTAGATGTGGAGATCGTCGTTGTACCCGGGCCAGTGCGGAAGTACGACCGTGGTCTGGCGGGTCCAGAGTTGCTGGATGTCGCAGATGCACGGCGATGTCAGAACTCCGTATTCGCATTGAAGGCAGAGGACGATGTTGCCGAGGTGTGCATGGAACGCCTCGTCTCCGGTTCGCCCGCCGTTGAGTTCCCCGACGTAGGCCACACAGCGCCCGCCGGCAGTGTGGTAGCGCTCCAGCGCCGCCGAAGCCCAGGCCTCGTTCTTCGTGGGCCAGGCGATCAGCAATGTACGGGTCGCCGACTGGTCGACGACGGTGTGATCCGCGGTCTCGACGCGATGCCATGGCCGTGCCCCGGCGAACCATTTGTTCGCCGATGATGGTGCCGGGTCGATGTCGAACGCGAACATCGACACCGTGCCGGTCGAGCAGATAGGCCCAGTATCCGGTCCCAGCTCCGATCTCGACGACCCCGCCTGGGGAGCGCCGTTCGATGTGCTCGAGCGCATCGTCGATCGGGATCGCGAATCCGTACGTTCGGATGGCGTCGGTGCGCGCCTGCGTGGCCGTGGCGGGGAGCGCGATTGCGGTGTTGTAGAAGTCCAGCAGCGGGTTCACGTTCAGCTCGATCTTGATTGGCTGGTTGGGGGCCATCTCCGCCCGGTCGATCATGCACCGGGGCGTGTGGTCAGACCGGGGATCCGCTTTCGGGACGGCGGGTTTGGCGGGTGCGGGCTCGTGTGAGCGCTATCCCGAATGCGACGGCCCAGGTGACGAGCAGCAGCGTGGCGACTAGTAGTCCGACGGTTCCGGGGCGGTCGCGGACTGCTTCGGTTTCGAGTTGAGCGGCAGCATGTTCTGCGGTCGTCACGATCGACACTGCGGCACCGAGTCCAGCCGACACCACCGTTGCCCTAGCGGCGTGGGCACGAGACTGCCGCTGGTACACAGATGTCATCGGCGTCGTCGACGTTCCGTGCGGCTAATAGTTGGGGTCGGCGTGGCGCTTGCCGCGATCGGGACCGACGGTGAAAGCCGTGGCCTGAAGGGCGACAACGGCGAGACCGGCGGTGAGGAAGGGGATGCGGAACCAGTCGAGGTTGGCGGGTGGGACCTTGTGGAACGATTCGGTGAAGTGGATGAAGAGGAAGTAGCTGCCGTGCAGAAGCGACAGGATCAGGATGGTCTGAGACAAGCGGTGCAGCCACGTCCACGCGGGGCGTCCGAGGAGGCGCATCGCAGCGTCCGACGACGTGGCGGCAAGGATCAGGGCGAGGACGAGTGCGGTGAGGCCGATGAGGTTGGCGAGTCCGAAACCTGGTTCGAGCCGGGCTTCGCGACCGAGTTGGGGGACGAACTCGTAGCCCAGGAATCGCCGAAGGCTCCACTGGGCCCAACCGTTGAGGATGAGCACGCCGTGCACGGTCGCCGTGATCGCGAACCAGATGCCGATCTGACGACGCCACCGCAACCAGGGGCGAGTCGAGGGAACCAGCTTCGCGAGCGGTCCGAGCGTCAGTGCTGCCAGTAACAGGACGTATGCGGCGTCACCCATCGCCTTCCACAACCGCATCTCGGCAACCCAGTTCGAGCGGGCTGCCCAGAAGCTTGCGACCAAACCTGCCGCTACCGCGGCGAGGGCTACGTGCCGCGGCCACCGACGCCGGGCGTCGATGCCGAGGCGCGGTCGGGGGGCGGCTCTTGCCGCACTGGCGGGTCGGGACTTGCGGTTCGGTGTGGTTCGTCGCTTGCTCGTCATGATGGTGGGGCTGGTTTCTCCGACGTCGTGGTGTCCGGCGGGGCCGGGACTGGCGCAGCTGCATCGATCGACCGTTGACCTCGGGAGAACCTGACCGCAGCAATGGCGGCCATTCCGGTGGCTGCGGCCACGGCGACCGAGGAGATGTGCTGGCGTGTCAACCCGTCGCCGAAATGGGGGAGCCAGATCGAGCCGAGGGCTCGGATGGATGCGACGGCGGCAGTGGCGGTGAGCGCGACGACGATGGCCGGGTGTTTGCGGGCGACGAGCATGTGGACGGCAACAGCGGCAACGGTCACGGCGATGCCCATCAACCACCCCGTCGGAAGCATCGGGGTCGAGAGCCCGGGCGGGCGCAGGCCGATCGGGCTCTCGGGGCCGAAACAGCCGTCACGGAAGACGCACGCCGCCTCGTAGCCGGCGTATCCGACCATGACGAGCGGCGCCAGGTCCGCCACGCGATCCGTCGGCGAGTCTCCACTCCTGCGGGCGCTCCACATCGCGACAGCGACCGCCGCAACGACGCCGGGCCAGAACTCGACCCCGCTGCGGATGATCAACATGTCCGAAATGCTGCCGATCGACGCCGGGTCATCGAGAGCGAGCGTGGTGAGACGCGCCACGGCGACGCCGGCGAACGCCGGCCCGAACGCCACATCGAGAAACCCGATGGGGCCGGTCGAGCTTCGAATGGTCCACCACGATGCGACCAAGGACGGAACGCCGAACGCGACGATGAGGCTGGCCAGCAGGCCGAAGTCGATCACTCGAGCGCGTCCTCGATCAGACCTGCAAGGCGTTGTTCGGAGATGCCATCATTGACGCGGGCACGCATCGCTCCGTCGGTACCGAACACGTAGGTCGTCGGGTAGGCCGTGAGACCCAGTGCGACGCGGATCTCACCGGTGGTGTCGAAGACGTTCGGATATGTCAGATCGAGGTCGACGAGGAACTGCTTCGCTGCTGCGGGGTCGTCGTTGGTCGCCAGGCCCAGGATCACGGCGCGACCGGCATACGCATCAGCGGCGTCCTGCAGAAGCGGCATCTCGGTGCGGCACGGGGCGCACCACGACGCCCAGACGTTCACGACCACCGGCTGACCTCGCAGGCCGACAAGAATCCCTTCGAACTCGTCGATCGAGACCGCCGGAAAGATCCCCGTCGCCGGCAGTTCGATCGGGTCGCCGGACGCGGTGAAGTCGGGCAGCGCTGGCGTGGCGAGCGCGGTCCACGCAATCCACCCTCCGACCGCGACGACCGCGACGACCCCTGCGAGGCGTCGGGACGCGAATCGACGGGTCGGCGTCGGGTCGCAAGCCGCGGGCGTGGTCACGTCCTGGTCGGTCATCGGAATGCTCCGAATGTCGACGCGGTCACGTCGACGTCGAGTGCACTCGGATGCGTGGGGTGCGTCGCGTTCATGTACACGACATTGTGTCGTAGTCTGGCGCCGTGAGGGGAGCGCCATGATCAGCTGGACGATCGCACTCGCCTTCACGGCGGGGATGGTCGCAACCTTCAACCCCTGCGGCTTCTCCCTGCTCCCGGCATACATCGGCGCCTTCGTCAGCGGTGACGAGCCCACCGACCGCATCGACCGGCGGGTCGCCAGGGCGATCGGATTCGCCCGCAACGCCTCGGCGTCATCGTGGTCATCGCCACGGGCGCCGCGATTCTCGCGACACGAATGTCGCGCCCGTCGGGCGCGCATGTTGACGGCGCCATGTCTGACGGCACCCAACGCAGCCAACACTGGGCCAACGACCCCGTCGTCCTGGCCTCATGACCATGACCGATCACCACACCTGGGAGCAGAGATGAGTTCCAAGCAATCCAATCGAGCACGACGCGAAGCCGAACGGCTCGCACGTCGACGACGTCGACTGTTCGGATGGGCCGGCATCGCCGGGGCCGTCGTGCTGGCGACGGCGACGTTCGTCGTCTTCGGCGGTGGCTCCGACAACGAGGCGGCGGCGAGTGCTCCGGATTTCGCTCTCGAGACCCTCGACGGCGATTTGCTGCAGCTCAGTGATTACCGGGGGCGACCGGTTGCCGTCACGTTCATGCACTCGTATTGAGTGGCTTGTAACGCCAGTGCCCCCGAGTTGCGGGCGGCCTAACCGACCACATTTTTCATCTCTCCTGAGGGCACGATCGTGGATACCGTCGCCGGTGTCGTCACCGAAGCGTGGCTCGAAGCGAACATCGAGCGGTACCTCACAACGTAGAGCACGACCACGTCGGGAAGGCGTCGAACTCGGGTCGTGAGGTCCGAGGGCCGCCGTGTCAGCGGAACGGAGGCAGCCAGGAGAGCGGGCCGACCGGCAGAGTCGTTTCGGATTCGTCGGTGCAGGCATCTGACACCGCAGGGAACGGATTCGTCGGCGTGCCGGCGACGTGGATCTCGAAGTGCAAATGGCTGCCCTGGGCGTTGCCGGAACTTCCGACGTACCCGACGATCTCACCAGCATCGACGTCACGGCTTTCGCCTTCCCAGTCGTCGAGGTGGGCGTAATAGAACTTGTCGCCCTCGTCGGTGGTCAGCCAGATGGCCCTGCCACCGGCGTTGCTGTTCTTGAACTCGGCAAAGCCGGACTCGGCCGCCGCGATCGGCGTACCGCGGGTGGCGATCATGTCGACACCTTGGTGGCGACGCCCGCCTGAGCGCGGGTCTCCCCAGCTGTCGACGAAATCGCTCTGCGAGGGAATCGGACAGTCGATCATCGGTTGGTCCACGCTCCTCGCGACATCGGCGGGCGCGGGAGCGTGAGCGCTGGCAGATGCCGGGAATGCCGCGAGCGTGACGACCGTGGCGGCGAGAAGGGTGAGGGTTCGATGAAGCAGGGGGTCTTGAGACATTCGCCATATGTTACGGAACGATGTCAGTTTCGCAACGGTTGCATGTCTACGTGATAGGGACCCGGTCGGCGGCGACCGTTCCGTCGCGTTGTCGTCGCACGGCTGCCGCCACCCCCGGTCATCACCGCGAACGAGGCCGCAACGTCCAGCGCGCCGACGGTGCAGTCAACTGGCTACGACATGATGTAGGAGGTAGCCTACGTCTATGGGCTGGGCATTCCGGTCGGAGTGACGGGGACGTGGAGGCGCTGTCGTGGGTGAGAAGACCGCAGATGAATCCCCGGAACCGAACCGAGCGTTCATCCCGGCACTGCGCTTCGGGGTGTTGACGCCCACGTATGACACGGTGATTCGGCTCACGACGCGAGAACGTACCGTCAAGGGCATGCTGCTCGACTTGGCTCATCTCGAACGCGCCTCCCGGCTGCTCGACGTTGGCTGCGGTACGGGGACGTTCGTCATCGAGGCGAAGCGTCGCTACCCGCACCTTGACGTGGTCGGGGTCGATCCCGACCCTGATGTGCTCGCTCGCGGTCGTGCCAAGGCGCGCCGGGCGCGCGTGAAGGTGTCGTTCTTGACGGGGTCGGCTGCCGACCTGCCGACACTCGACCACGCTTTCGACCGCGTGACATCATCGCTGGTGTTTCACCACCTGACGGCTGAACAGAAGCGTCAAGCGGCCAGCGAAATTGCTCGCACACTGGCGGACGGAGGCGAGTTCCACCTCGCCGACTGGGTGCAACCTACAAACCTGCTGATGCGGATGCTGTTCGTATCAGTTCGGCTTCTTGACGGTGCCGAGACCACTCGTGATCACGCCGAGGGAAGGCTCGTGCATCTTCTCGAGTCTGGGGGCCTCGTCGATGTCGTGCAACATCGCACACTTGCTACAGCCGCCGGGACAATTGGCCTGATTTCCGCGAACTCGGCGATGGCCGCCGAAGTGCAGGTTGGCGGATGCGGCCACTGACTGCGGGCCCTTCGAGGCTAGCCCGATCTGAGGAATGGATGCCACGAGCCAGCCGGTGGAGCAATGGCGTCGGGTGGCTGACGGCGAGGCCAGATCCACTAATTGTGAGGTGGGATCTCACCCTCGTGTCGTGGTCAGCCTCGGGGCTCGGTCCTTCGCGGGCGTTAACGCCGTTCGGGCCCGCTCCTTCTCGCCGGGAGCGCGCTTCCCGTCGCGATCCCCGCGTTTTTCGAGCGTGGTAGGAGGTCTTCGGGTCCGCCCGGTCGAAGGCTCCGAGTTGCCGAAGCCACGAAGCGTCGACGACAGGACGTAGTAGTAGCCTGAACGCGTGCTCTCGTTGATCGCCTCCATTCCGAGCCCGCCGTCGTCCTCGCTTCATATTGGCCCGATCCGAGTCACCGCCTATGGGCTGATGATCGGGCTGGGTGTGACGGCAGCGTGGTGGTTGGCCGGGCGTCGGGCTGAAGCGCGTCGACTGGCGACTCGCGATGAGATCGCGGGCGTCGCGATGTGGGCGGTATTTGGGGGCCTGGTCGGCGCTCGTCTCTACCATGTCGCCACGGATTGGGACATGTTCGCCTCCGACCTCGGCGCCATCCCGGCGCTGTGGCAGGGGGGTCTCGGGATCCCTGGTGGACTACTGGGTGGGACGCTCGTCGGTCTGATCTCGGCTCGCCGGCACGGCATCGGTGTCCGTCCGATGCTCGATGTCGCGGCCCCCGCGATCCCGCTCGCCCAGGCGATCGGGCGCTGGGGAAACTGGTGGAATCAGGAGCTGTTCGGTCGACCCACGTCGCTGCCGTGGGGGTTGCGTATTGATGAGTCGAAGCTGCCGGCGGGGTATTCGCCGGGTACGACGTTCCATCCGACCTTCTTGTACGAATCGACGTGGAACTTGGGCCTCTGCGCATTCTTGTTGGTGCTCGACCGTCGACGTTCGATCCGTCCGGGACGGTTGTTCGTCGTGTACCTGGGCGGCTACTTCGCTGGTCGATTTTGGATCGAGGGGCTCCGGATCGACCCTGCTCACGTCGTCGGTGGGCTGCGTTGGAACCAGTGGGTGTCGATCGCGATCGTCGGTGCCGTCGTCACGGTTCTGCTGATCGATCTGATCGGCAGCCCAGCAAATGACGTCGCCGATGACGCCGATGACGAGGTGGGTTCCACGGACGAGCACATTGAGACGAGGATCTCGTAGCATGAGCCTATTGAGGAGGTGTGATGGGCCGTCGACCTGATGGTGCACTCGAGCGGGACGTGATGGGAGTGCTGTGGCGGGCGGATGCATCGTTGACGCCTGCGGAGGTGCGCGAACAGCTCGACGCTGAGTTGGCGTACACCACCGTCATGACGATCCTGGCGCGCCTCCACGACAAGGGTCGGGCATATCGCGAGCCGCGGGGCCGGGCCTTTGCCTACTCGGCGGCGGTCTCGGAGCCGGAGTTGGTGGCCGATCAGATGAACGCTGTGTTGTTGTCGGCATCGGATCGCGTCGGGGTCCTCGGCGGATTCGTGGGTGGCCTGTCGAAGGGCGACCGGGCGGCCCTTCGACGGCTGCTCGAGAAGAAGGAGCCCCGATGAGCGTGGGGCTCGTTATGCCGCTGCTGTCGGCGGTGGCCATTGCGCTCTTGTCGACGGCCGTGCATCGTCGAGTCCGACCGCAGCTGTCCGCAGCGCTGTTGACAGGTGCGATCCTGGGGGTCGCGGCGGCCGCGATTCCCACGATGGCAGTGCTCGCAGTGGGTTTTTTGGTGCACTTGCCCAAACTCGGCGGTGGTTTCGAGTGGTGCCAGCTGGTGCTGGGCTTCCACGCGTCCGTCAATCCCTGGTTGGGTGCCGCTGCTGCTGTGGCGTTGTTGGTGGGCGCTTTTCGGGCTGGCCACTCCGTGCGGGTTTGGCGCCAGCATCGGTGTGCTGAGTCGGGTGCGCCAGCGGTGGTCGACAGTGACGATTGGTTCGCGTATTCGCTGCCTGGGCCGGGAGGGCGCGTCGCCGTGTCGGCTGGTCTGGTCGACGCACTCGACGGAGATGAGCTCGAGGTGGTGCTCGCTCATGAGCACGGCCATGCGGTGCACCGGCACGATCGGCACCTGCTCGTTGCCGAGTTGGCGGCTGCGTTCGTTCCGCCCGTCGAGTGGCTGCGTCGACGTTTGCGCTTCACCCTCGAGCGCTGGGCCGACGAAGAGGCAGTTGCTGCGGTCGACGGTGACCGTGAGCGCGTCGCACTCACCCTTGCCCGGGTTGCGCTCGGGCCAGGCGAGGTCCCTCGAACGGTCGCTGCGTTCAACGGACTCGGCGTTGCGGCCCGCGTCGATGCGCTCCTCCGACCGCAGCCGCTCCGGAACGAGGGCGTCTGGTCGTCGACCATCGGCGTCGGAGTGGTGGCGGTTGCGCTGTCAGCAGCGGTGCAGGCTCACCATGTCGTCGGACTGCTCATCACGCTCTGTCCCGGATGACGCCGGGCATCCCGGTGGGCGGGAACAACGACTTCGACATGCGTGCCCGACCGTGATCGGCTGCTGAGATCGACCGTGCTCCGGATAAGCACCCGGACCATCGGCCGTCTGCCCGCCACCGGGGCGGCTCGAACTAGCGGGCGCTCGCCCGAGGATGTGGGGAGCGTGAGGAAGGATCGAGCACGGTTTGAGTTGTAATCGCCGCTCGTCCAGGATCTCGAATTCAGCATCCACGATTGCTTGACGAGTGTCGCGGGCCGCGTGGCGACCGCCCGCAATCCGTGGCCGAATGGTTTTATCAGCGATGGTGCGGGCGCGTGCGAGTCGATGGTGGTGCGATCGAACATATTCAATGAATCGGAGCTTCCCGCGGGCGGAGCACCCGCTGGATCTCATCGAGCGCATGTGTCTGGTTGCGCACGGAGAAGAGGACGAGGGATACGACGGCGACGTGGAACGACACGTCGTCTACTGGGAGATCCTCGGCCGTCCAGCGAACCACGGTGATCGGCACGGGGCCACGCTCGGCCGACTGATGTCGCGCTTCCGGCGGAGAAAGCGTCGCTCCGTTGTGTCAATCGGCAGGCTCTGAATTCGGTTGGGTGGAGGTCGTGGAGGGCTGTTTGACTTTCGTTGATGTCGTCGTGGTCGGCGGGGATGTCGTCGTGGCGGGATCGGGCACCGATGTCGTCGTCGTGGTGGTCGTAGAAGTGGTGGTGGTCGTGGTGGTGTAGTCGGGGTCGGGCCAGTCGAATCTCATGGGCTGGGCGCCGTAGTGTTCGGGTTCTTCGACTCCGTCGAAGACGTACACCGTGTCGTTGATCTCCACGAGATCCTGGATGTATTCGGCGATGTGCATCGGAAATCGGACACAACCACGTGAGGCGGGGTAGTTCGGGACGTTCGACGCGCCGTGGATGGCGATGCCGTAGTTGAAGTAGACCGGCTTGTACAGGCGTCCGAGCTTGGCGTTGCGCCACCCTTCGACCTTTCGTTCGAAGTGGTAGACGCCGCCAGGGGTGATGGAGAGTCCGCAGATCCCTTTGGTCTCGGTGGTGCCGTCGTCGAGTTCGACGGTCACTTCGTCGCACCATTCGACTCCCTCGCCGCTCGATACGTGGGAGATGACGCGCGAGCGACCGTCGTTGAACAGCACGGCGACTTGCTCGGGGAGGTAGATCTCCATATGTGTGCCGCCGGGGCTTCGTCGTGGCTCGACCACGACGTGGTCGTGCAGTCGTGCCCAGACTTGCGGGGTGACGATGCCGTCGGCCTCCTCGCGGGGGATCCCCATCACGAGTTTCTGGAAGGCCCAGACGGACCGTACGGTCGCCCCGCCAAAGTATCCGTCGATCGGGCCCGGATCGAAGGCGAGGTCGGTCAGACGTTGCTGCAGGATTTCGACCTTGAGTTCGTCGATGCCTTGGACGAGGTCGTGGTCGAGTACGGGCACGGTCGATGTCGTGGCCGGCGGTGTCGATGCAGGCTCGGCGGTGATGGAGGTCGGAGTCGTCCGGGGTGGTGCCGATGTGGTCGGACCGGTCCCGCCGGGCGTTGGGGGCGTGGTTTGACCCTCGGCGCCGCTCGACTCGGTTGCGTTTCCGAGTGTCCACCACGCGCCGAGCGGGACTGCCGCCAACGCACTCGCGACCAAGAACCGGCGACGGGTGTACGCCGCCTCTAGATCGGGGTCGTGCTGGTGGTGTCGTCGGTGTCGTTTCATGTCACGGGTTCGCAGGTATCGCTCATCTCCGCCTTCCAAACTACAAGTCGTAGTGGATAACCCGACGTCGAGGCCCGGCATTCCGAGATGGGGAAGTCGTCAGCACACGGCGCGTACGTAGGGATAGGGGTTGACGGCGCGGCCGCCGTTGGGGTGGACCTCGAAGTGGAGGTGGTTGACGCTGGTGTTGCCGGTGGCGCCGACGTAGCCGATGGTCTCCCCCCGCGAAACGGTGCGGCTGGAACCCTCCCATGCGCTGAGGTGCGCGTAGTAGTACTTCGTGCCGGAGGCACCGGTGATCCACACTGCGTTGCCGCCGAGTCGGTTGGTCTTGAACGTCGCAGAACCGGCTTCAGCTGCGACCAGGGGTGTGCCGCCTGGCGCCATCATGTCGACGCCTTCATGGCTTCGTCCTCCCGAGCGGGGCGCTCCCCAGGTGTCGGCGAACGACCTCGGTCCCGCCACGGGACACGCCATTCCTGCGCCGGCGTTCGGGGCCGGAGGCGGGGGCGCGACTGGCGTAGGCGGAGGTACCGGCGCTGGCGGCGGGTTCGGGGTTTCGGATGTCGAGTCGTTGGAGGGCGCATCTCCGGGGCGCGTCGACCCCGAGTCGCTGTCCGAGGGAGTATTCGTCCGTGCCGCGGCGGCCGCCGCTTCGGCGGCTGCGGCATCTGCTGCCGCTTGGCGCTCTGACTCTTCGCGTTCGAGTCGCGCCTGCTCGGCGCGCTCTTGACGCTGTCGTTCGAGTTCGTGTTGTACTTCAGCGTCTGCGAGCCGTTCTTGTTCGATCTGCTGGAGTTCGAGTACCTCGTTCTCTGCGGTCGCCTTGAGCGCCGTCCAGGTTTCGCGCGCCTCGACTGTGTCGTTCCGTTGTTGCTCGAGGGCTTGGCGTGCCTCGTCGAGCTCGCGAATCGCCTCGTCGTAGTCGTCGGCCTGCACGAGTTCGGAGCCGGTGGCCGCACCGGCGTAGACGCGTGCAGCGGATTGGTCGGTCCCGACTCCGATGTCTTGGAACAGCATCAGCGGCCGTGTGCCGGCGCCGGTGTACTGGCGAACAGCGCTCTCCGCGAGGCTGGCACGCAGCTCGCTCACCTCGGCCTCGAAGACCAACAGGTCGCCTTCGGCCGCCGCGAGTTCGATGGTCAGCCCGTCGAGGCGCGACTCGGCATCGAACATCGCTTGTGCTGCTGCGTTTGCTCGGTCCCGGGCATCCAGGATCTCGCGGGCCGCCCGCTCGGCTGCTTCTCCGGAATGTTCGGCCCGAGCGTTCATTGGCGTTACGATGACCGACGCCCCGAGCAGCGTGATGATCAAGCATCTGATCGATCGACGAGATGCCTCCGACAACATGTCGTAGATGTTACAGATGCATGACGAGTTCCGCACTCTCGGCGACAGTCGGACGACCGGGAGCCGACGCGGTGCCGATCTGCTACAACTACGACACATTGTCGTTGTAGGGTGGCACCAGTCTCAGGAAACCACCTGGG
>CAXBAZ010000019.1:0-16347 GCA_963973395.1 uncultured Acidimicrobiaceae bacterium | reverse complement strand
GATCAGCGACACCTCGTCCGAGTCGGAAGCCGTGCTCGGACGAATCCCCGAACACGACCGTCGCGCCTGGTACGACGCCGGCTGGTGGTCGACCGAGACGCTCGCGGACGTCGTCGCGGGTCATGCCGACGCGATCGCCGACCGGCCCGCCTTCATCGCCGACGACGACCGGTTGTCGTGGGGCGAGTACGACCGTCGGTCGAGTCGCCTCGCGGCGGCGTTCGCCGCATGTGGTCTGGATCCCGGCGCCCGTGTGGCGGTCATGCTCCCCGACGGAGGGCTCGTGCACACGGTGTTCCTCGCGGCGGAGAAAGCGGGCCTCGTCGTCGTCGGTGTCGGGATCAAGGCGGGCGATCGCGAACTGGCCCATCTGCTCACCCTCACCGGCGCTTCCGTCCTGATCACCCCACCGCAGCTCCGGGACCGGTCGGGCGACGAGTTGGCGGCAGCGATGCGAACGGCGTGCTCGTTCCCGCTGCAGCACGTGACGGTCGAGGATGTCTCGACCGGATCGATTCGAGTGGATGGCGACGTCGTCGAATGTCCCGAGACGGATGCTCGGGATCGGCTGCTGGCGAACCGTCGCCTGGGGCCCGACGACCTGTTCCTGATCAACTCGACCTCGGGGACCACCGGCCTCCCGAAGTGTGTGATGCAGCACCAGAACCGCTGGCGGTACTTCCACCAGCTCGCCGTGGACGCCGCGGCGCTCGAGGGGAACGACGTGTTCCTCAGCGCGATCCCGGCTCCGTTCGGGTTCGGGTTGTGGACCGCACACTTCACCCCGACATATCTCGGTGCGCCCACGGTGCTGATGGAGAGGTTCTCGGCCTCGGCGATGCTCGACGCCATCGAGCGGCACCGCGTCTCCGTGCTGTGTTGCGTCAGCACGCAGTTCATCATGTTGCTGAACGAGTTGGCGAAGGCCCCGCGCGAGTTGCCGAACCTGCGAGCGATGTTCACCGGCGGTGAGGCGGTGCCCGAGCAGCGCGCCGCCGAGTTCGAACGACGAACGGGTGCGAGCGTGTTGCAGTTCTACGGATCGAACGAAACGGGCGCGCTCAGCTACACCACGCACAGGGACTCCCGCACGCGTCGCCTGACGACGGCGGGACGCATCATCCCGGAGATGGGAGTTCGTCTCTACACCGAGTCGGGCGACGAGGTCACCGATCGGAACACACCGGGGCGTCCCGCCTGCAAGGGTCCGGCGATCTGTGGTGGGTACTACCGCGACGACGAGGCCAACGAGGAACTCTTCACGCCCGACGGCTGGATGCGGATCGGCGACGTAGCGGTGATCGACGACGAGGGCTACCTCTCCGTCGTGGGTCGCACCAGCGACCTCATCATCCGCGGCGGCAAGAACATCAGCGCCGTCCAGGTGGAAGGTGAGATCGCCTCGCACCCCGACGTCGCCATGGTCGCCGTCGTGGCGATGCCCGACGACGTCTTCGGCGAACGTGTCTGCGCGTACGTCGTTCCCGCCGACGGCGCCCACCTCGCCCTCGACGCGCTCTGTGCGCACCTCGCCGGTCGCGGAGTGGGCAAGGAGCTGTTCCCGGAGCGGCTCGAGGTCGTCGACGAGATGCCGATGGCATCGGGCGGCAAGATCGCCAAGGGCGCACTGCGGTCCGACATCGCGATCAAGGTCGAGCGCGAACGCTGAGTCGGTAGCGACCCGACGACGCTACCGCATCATACCTAAGATATGAATCTTAGAATAACTTGACAGCTTCTCAAAGACACGGAAGAATCAGGGCCAGTGCTCAACTCGCGCCGCACCGCGGCGCGACCAGACCGGCCCGTCGTGGCCGACACAGGGGGATACTCATGATCACCGCTCGAGGACATCGCCGATTCCGGCGCAACGCCATGGCGGCACTCGTCGTACTCGGCATGACCGCTGCTGCATGCGGGGGCGACGACGACGCACCCGACGCCGCTGCGACCGAGGATGCCGACACCGCCGACACCGCCGACACGGCGGAGCCCGCAGAGACTCCCGATACGACGGCACCGGCCGAGACACCCGACACGACGGAGCCCGCCGAGCCGGGTGGCGCATACGCACCGCAGCCGCTCGAGGAGCGCGCCACCGTCAGGGTCGCGTTGTCGGCTCCGCTCGAGTATGCGGCACCACTGACCTTCGCCCAGGAGTTCGGCGAGTTCGAGAAGGAGAACCTCGAGGTCGAGATCGTCATCACGCAGGACTCGTTGACGGCCATGACCGCCGGCGAGATCGACGCCGTGTGGGGTGCACCGTCCGCCGGCTTCATCAACGCGGTCGCGGCCGGGCTCGAGCAGAAGTGGGTGGCCGGCAACTACACGTCCCCTGCCGATTCGCTCTCGGGTCTCTGGATGCGCAAGGAGGTCATCGGTGATCCGCCCGACCTGGCGAACCTGGCCGGCACCACCACGTCGAACTCCCAGACCGGCGGTGTCGTGACCTACTTCATCGACGAGCTGCTCGAAGGCACCGGTGTGACGATCGACCAGCTGGGCTTCGAGAAGCTCGCACCCGCCGACACGCTCGCTGCGTTGCAGAACGGTGCGCTCGACGGCGCCTGGTTGATCGACCCGCTGTACAAGGAGATCGAGGACGACCCCGACCTCGTGTTCGTCGGTGGCCAGCCGCTCGGCGAAGTCGGCGGGGGCATGATCTTCGGGCCGCCATTGCTCGACCCGGCCAACGAAGAGGTCGGCACCGCATTGCTGCGGGCGATGCGGCGGACGATCGACACGTACCTGCAGCCCGGCTACAAGGACGACCCCGAGGTCGTCGCCCTGCTGGCCGAGCTGGGCGGGATCCCGGAAGAGAACGTGCTCGCATCGGGTGAGCTGGCCTTCGACCTGACCATCGTGGACGGATTGGCGACGCGCCTGCAGGAGACGTGGGCAGCGCTCGATCTCCTCGAGTCGGGTGAAGTCCTGCCCGAGGACCAGGTCGTCGACCGCAGCTTCGTCGAAGCCATCGAGTCGTCCTGACCAGGATGACTGTCGCCGACATGGACACCTCGACCACGGACACCTCGACCTCGACATCGGTCGACGCTGCGGGTATCCGGGCGAAAGTGGCCGTCAAGGGCGTCACCCGGACCTTCGGTTCGGGTGACGCCGCGGTGCACGCGCTCGGTCCGATCGACGTCGAGATCAAGCCGGGCGAGTTCGTCTGTCTGGTGGGTCCGTCCGGGTGCGGGAAGTCGACGCTACTCCGGCTCATCGGCAAACTGATCCGCCCCACGTCCGGTGAGATCGAGATCGCCAGCGACGGGTCGGGCGGACGAACCACGTCGGTCGTCTTCCAGGAGTACAGCATCTTCCCGTGGCGGACCGTCGAACAGAACATCCGCCTCGGCCTCGATCTCGCCAAGGTCGATCGTCGTGAGGCGAACCGCACGGCCGCGCTCTGGATCGAACGACTCGGACTGAAGGGTTTCGAGGGTGCCTACCCGGACACGTTGTCGGGAGGCATGAAGCAGCGGGTCTCGATCGCGCGTGCGCTCGCCGTCGATCCCGAGCTGCTGTTGATGGACGAGCCGTTCGCGGCACTCGACGCCCAGCTCCGGCTCGTGCTCCAGGAAGAACTGCTCAGTCTCTGGCAGGAGTTCCAACGCACCGTGCTGTTCGTCACGCACAGTCTCGACGAGGCGATCCTGCTGGGCGACCGCGTGATCGTCATGTCGGCCCGACCGGGTCGCGTGCTGGCGAATCTGGAGGTGCCGTTCGGGCGTCCGCGTAGCAGCGACGTGCGCGGCAGCGCCGAGTTCGGGCAACTCGAGCAGGAGATCTGGTCGATCCTGCGTTCCGAAGTGAACGATGCGCTGGGGCGGCCCCCCGAAACGAAAGGTTCGACGAGTTGAACAGTCAGACCGAAGTTCCCACTACCGGGCTGACCGGCCGGCCGGCCGCCGACGCCATGGGTCAATCACTCCCCGGCGACCGAAAGGTGACCATCGAGGTCATCGCCCCGGGTGCCGCCGAGCGCAACCCGGGCAAGTACGTCGCCCGTCGTCGTCTCGTCGAACGCGTCTTGGCATGGACCGTGCCGGCGGTGCTGCTGGGCGCGTGGCAGGTGTCGGCGATGATGGACATGATCGACGTCCGGTTCTTCCCTGCGCCGACCACGATCGTCGCCAGTTCGATCGACTTGATCGAATCGGGTCGGTTGCAGGACGAGATCTGGCGCAGCACGAAACGGATCATGATCGGATTTTTCCTGGGTGTGCTCAGCGGTGTCACGGCCGGTCTGCTGCTGGGCGTCTTCCGCACCCTCCGGGCCGCCTTGGAGCCGACCCTCATGGCGCTCTACACGGTGCCCAAGCTCGCACTGCTCCCCCTCTTGCTGCTGATCTTCGGACTCGGTGACACGCCCAAGGTGATCGTGGTCTCGATCACCGTGTTCTTCTTCATGTGGATCAACGTGATGGAATCGATCATCTCCACCCCGAAGGGCTACGTCGAAGCCATGCAGTCCTTCGACGCAAATCGGTGGACGATGTTCAGATACGTCTATCTGCCCCATTCGCTGCCGAACATCTTCGTGTCGATGCGCCTCTGCGCAGGGATTGCAATCCTCGTGATGGTCGGTATCGAGTTCGTCCAGGGCGGTGACGGCATCGGCTTCCTGATCTGGAACTCGTGGAGTCTGTTCATCGCCAAGCAGATGTACGTGGGCATCGTCACGGTGGCATTGATGGGATTGGTATTCTCGATCATCGTCAAGGCGATCGGGCGTCGGGTGGTGCCGTGGGCACCGAACGACAAGACGCACGGACTGGCGTGATGGGACTCGAGTCGCGCCGGTGATCGGTGGCCGGCCCGCAGTGGTTCCGGACGCACCTCCGCTGCGATGTAGTGTCAATGATCAAGATGTAGCCCATCAACATTGCGGGTTCAGGTGTCTGCCGTGAGCCGGTCGAATCGGAGGACAGAGCTCGTGACAGAATCGGTAGCCGAACACCGCCATCAACTGCGTCAGCCTCGGCTCGCCGAGATGGTGGCCGATGTCCTGCGGCGCCGTATTCTGAGCGGCCAACTCGCGGACGGGTCGATGTTGCCCAAGCAGGAGGAGCTGATCGACGAGTTCGGCGTCTCGAAGCCGTCGATGCGAGAAGCGCTCCGGATCCTCGAGACGGAGGGGCTCATCACCGTCCAGCGCGGCAACGTCGGGGGAGCCATCGTGCATGCCCCGCAGGTGTCGAACGCCGCCTACATGCTCGGACTGGTCCTGCAGGCGCGAGATGTCACGTTGCACGATGTCGGTGCTGCGATCAAACACATCGAACCGGTCTGCGCCGCGCTGTGCGCCGAGCGCGACGATCGGATGACGACGGTCGTGCCGCGCCTCACCGAATTGCACGAGGCTGCCCTGAACTGCCCCGTCGACGACGAACTCAAGATGACGCAGTACGCGCGGTTGTTCCACGAAGAACTCGTCGCCGGATGCGGCAACGAAACGATGATCCAACTGGTCGGCGCACTCGAAACGCTGTGGTCGGCGCACGAGCAGGAGTGGGCCCAGCGCGTCAGTGCACAGGGCGAGTTCCCCGACGGGGACGTGCGCTCACAATCGTTGGAGAAGCACCAGGAGATCCTCGACCTGATCGTCGCCGGCGACGCCGACTCCGTCGCGCGTGCCGCGCGCACACACCTGGAGGGCTCGATCTTCTACGCCGTCTCCGGTGGCGGAGCGATGGGCATCAACGCCGCTGCGTTGCGCTGACCATTCCGCCGCGGCGGGTCGCCTCAGAACTCGCCGAGATTGTCGGCGTACGAGGGTGAGTGTGCGAGCACGCCGCCGTCGACGTTGAAGACCTGTCCGGTGATGAAACCGGCGAGATCGGAAGCGAGGTAGGCCACCATCGACGCGATGTCGTCGGGGGTGCCGGCCCGTTCGATGAGGCGGCCGCGACGGAACCGGGCCGATGCCGTGGCGTCGAGATTGGCCAGTGCGATCGGACTCAGGATCAGCCCCGGCGCGACGGCGTTGGCACGGATGCCGCGGTGGCCGTACATCGTCGCGACGTACTTCGTGAACATCTCGACGCCGGCCTTGGAGGCGCCGTACGCGGATCGCACGATGTCGCCGGCCTGGCCCGCCGTCGACGTGGTGTTGATGATGCATCCACCGCCCTGCTCCAGCATCGACGGCACGGCGTGCTTGCATCCGAACATCACGCCACGCAGGTTCACGGCGTGGGTCCGGTCCCAGAGTTCGACGGTCATGTCAGCGAGGTCACGGTCGGCCCCGAGTACATCGTTCGACAGCGCGGCAGCGTTGTTGTGCAACACGTCGATGCCACCGAACTCCCGCTCCGTTCGGGCGATCATCTCGGCCACCTGATCCTCGTCGGCGACATCGACGCCGACCGAGATCGCGGTGCCACCGGCGGTCAGGATCTCGTCGGCCACCGCCGCGGCGGCGTCGCCGTCGATGTCGGCGACTGTCACCGAGGCACCGAGCCGGGCGAACGTGGCAGCGGTGGCGGCACCGACTCCGGACGCCGCCCCGGTGATCACGGCCCGCTTGCCGGTCAGGTCGATCATGAGGGGTCCTCGGTTCGTGTCGTGACCGGCCGGAACTGGTGCAGTGCGCGGCCGTCGGGAAGGGGGAGCCACGCCAGTTCCAGCGGGTCGTCGATCTGCAACTCGTCAGCCGAGACGTCCACGTCGATCAGGTTCGAGAGCAGGCGTAGCCCTGGGAGCGCATCGACCAGCGCGACCATGCGGTCGGGGTTCTCCCCACGACCCCGATGGATCGCCCACGAGTACAGGCGTGGATCGAGTTCGGGTTCGGTCCACTCGAGGTCGGCACTCCAACAGTGGGCGCATCGCGGTCGTGGGGTCGCGGCCCACGTGTCACACGAACTGCACCGCTGCAGGAGCAGGCGATGTTCACGGGTCGCGTCCCAATAGGGCCCGCTCCACTCGGTCGCGATCGGATCGATCGACGTCATAGCGTGTCCTCTCCTCCGAGTACGATCGTGCCGGTCGACGAGAGCACGCCACCGCATCCGTGGGCCACGGAGATGTCGACATCGTCGACGACCCGACCGCTCGACAGACCACGAAGTTGTCGGGCGGCCTCGACGAGCAGGAAGACACCGAACATCCCGGGATGCGTGTAGGACAGGCCGCCACCGCTCGTGTTGGTCGGCACCTGCCCGCCCGGCTCGATCTGTCCCGATTCGACGAACGCTCCGCCCTCGCCCTTCGGACAGAAGCCGAGGTCTTCGAGTGCGAGCAGCGTGGTGATCGTGAACGAGTCGTACACCTGCAGCACGTCGACGTCGGCCGTGCCGATGCCGGCCATCTCGAACGCCTTCGGACCGCTCGTCGCGCCAGGCGTGACCGTGAGATCCTCCATCGCCGAGATCGTCAGGTGGCTCTGGGCGCTGGCGGCGCCGAGCACGAACGCAGCGTCCGAGCGGAGTTCGCGAGCGCGGTCGGCACGCGTCATCACGATGGCGCCGGCACCGTCGGTGATGAGGCAACAGTCGGCGGGTCGCAGTGGTCCGCAGACCGTGTCCTGCGCCATGACCTCGTCGACGGTGAGTGCCTCGCGCCGACGGGCGCGCGGATTCTCCGCCGCCCACATGCGCGACGCGACGGCGATCCGGGCGAGCTGCGCGGATGTCGTGCCGTACTGCGACATGTGACGCTGGGCGGCCAGTGCGTACGGCCCGAGCGGCATCAGAATGCCGTACGGAGCTTCGAACTCGGCGAAGTCCGTTCCCCACGGCGCAGGGTCGCCGCGCATGGCTCCGGTTCTGGTGCGGTCGCCCTTCGGGGTGTTGGCGTAGAGGATGAGCACGGTGTCGCACAGGCCTGCGGCGAGGGCGGCAGCGGCATGTTCGACGTGCAATTCGAAGCTCGATCCACCGACATGGGTGCTGTCGACCCAGCGAGGTCGGATTCCGAGTCGCTGGGCGGTCAGGAGCGGGCTCATGGCACCGCCGGCGATCGCGAGTCCGTCGACCTGGTCCGGCGTGATGCCGGCGTCGGCCAACGCCTCGGCGGCGATCCGCATCTCGAGCGCGGGCCCGAAGTCGGCGAGCTGGCCGCTCGGGTCGGCGGCGTCGGCGACGCCCACGATCGCGGCAGCGCCGCGGAGGTTCGCGGTCATCGCGCACGCCCCGCGTTCGTGGCGAGTTCGTTCCACGGGAGATCCCGATCGACCTTCGGTTCCGCCGGGAGACCCAGCACCCGGTCACCGATCGTGTTGCGCTGGATCTCGGTCGTTCCGCCGCCGATGGTGTTGGACCGGGCATTGAGGAACGCCTTGACCACGTCGATGTCCTCCGTCCCGTCACCCATTCGGTCTTCGGCCATCACGTCCGGTTGCTCGAAGTCGTAGTCCGAGATCAGCATCCCGTGCGCGCCCTGCATGCGCACGGCGAAGTCGAAGATGTCCTGGGGCAGGATCCCGATGGCAAGCTTGAGCACCGAGCCTTCCGGGCCTGGCTCCCCCGAACGACGCGATGCGTCGGCGCGGAGTGCCGTGAGCCGGATCACCTCCGAACGGATCCAGAGCCGCATCAATTCATCGCGGGCGACGGGGTCGTCCCGGTCGGTCGCCTCCCACGCTCGCACCGCGTGACCGATCGGCCCGAAACCCCGAGCCTTCTTGGCGGAGTCGCCGTTGTGGGCCCGTTCGCTCATCAACGTGCCGATCGTGACCCGCCATCCGTCGCCCGGCTCGCCGACGCGCATCGCGTCGGGCACGCGAGCCCCGTCGAAGATGACCTCGTTGAACTCGGCTTCACCACTGATCTGGCGGAGCGGCCGGATCTCGATGCCGGGCACGGTCATATCGACCAGGAAGTAGGTCAGGCCCCGGTGTTTGGGGAGTTCCGGGTGCGTTCGCGCCACGCAGATTCCCCATGTGGCGATGTGGGCCATGGTGGTCCAGACCTTGTGGCCGTCGAGGATCCATTCGTCGCCGTCGCGTTGTGCGGTCGTGGTCACCGCAGCCAGATCGGAGCCGGCCCCGGGCTCGCTGAACAACTGGCACCAGATCTCCTCGCAGGTGAACAACGGACGGAGGAGACGCCGTTGCTGTTCCTCGGTGCCGAACGACTCGATCGTCGGAGCAGCGGTTCCGACGCCCACGAAGTTGTGCAGGTAGTTGCTGGTCACCCCGGCCTGCGTGAGACGTTGGTTGACGACCTCTTGGAGCTGCGGCCGGACACCCAGACCGCCGTGTCCTTCGGAGAAGTGCACCCACGCCAGACCGAGGTCGAACTGGCTCGCCCAGACGATCTCGCGCGGCGTCGTCGCCGGGTCGTGGAGCTCCAGGAGCTGATCGACGCGTTCGGTCACCAACCGATGCTCGTGATCGTGGTCGGCGATGTCGTCGTTCTGCGCGGCATCGTGGCGAACCGGTGTGCGGGTGCTCGACATCAGATCGGCCCGGTGCGGCGCGGGCGCGTGGTGTCGGCGCACGAACTCGTGTGGGTAGTGTTCATAACATTACAATCATAGCTATGGAAGCTGAGGATGTGAAACCGGGCACGATCTCCTCGGGGCGGTCGCTCTGGGACCTCATCCGACGTCGTGTCGATGCCACGCCCGAGGCGCTGCTCGCCGTCGACGAACTCGACCGGTCCCTCACCTTCCGGGCATATCACGACCGATGTCGCAGTCTGGCAGCCGACCTCGCCGCGCGCGGTGTGCGTCGTGGTGACGTGGTGTCGTGGCAGATGCCGACATGGCTCGAGAGCCTCGTGTTGACCGGGGCGCTCGACCTCCTGCAGACGGTTCAGAATCCGATCCTCCCCCAGCTGCGCGCCCGCGAGGTGGGTTTCATCGTCGCCCAGGTCGGGGCCAGTTGGTACATCCACCCCGGCACGTGGCGTGCCTACGACTACGGCGCGCTCGGTACACGACTGACCGACGAAGCCGCTCCCGACCTCGAGTCGATCGAGATCACGCGCCCGTACCTGCCCGAGACGATCGGTGACGCCGAGCCGTCCGGTGGTCGGCCCGATGTGCGTACCGATCATTGGTACTTCTACACCTCGGGCACCACCGGCGTACCCAAGGGTGTGCGCCACGGGCACGCCTCGGTGGAGGCAGCGACGTCGTCGATGTGTCGTGGCATGCAGATCCGAGCGGATGATCTCAGCGTGCTCGCGTTCCCGTTCACGCACATCGGAGGGATCAACTGGTTGATGGCGTCGCTGATGACAGGCTGTTCGCTGCTGATCGTCGAGTCGTTCGCGGCGCCCGACACGATGGACGTGATCGCACGACATCCGGTGACGCTCGCCGGCGTGACGACGGCGTTCCATCTCGCATACCTGGCCGAGCAACGCCGCCGCGGGTCCGACCGTCCGCTGTTGCCTTGCGTGCGTGCCTATCCGGGCGGCGCGGCACCGAAACCGCGAGCGCTCCAGCAGGATCTCGTCGACACCGTCGGCGGCGTCGGCATCGTGTCCGGTTTCGGACTGACCGAGTTCCCGATGATCACGATGAACTCGCTGGACGACCCCGCCGAGGCGCGAGCGGTCAGCGAGGGCCGTCCGTCGCCCGGCGTCGAGCTCGTCGTCCTCGCCTCCGATGGTCGCCGTTGCCGCCCGGGCGAGGACGGTGAGATCTGTGCGCGCGGTCCCCATCGGATGCTGGGATACGTCGACGGGTCACTCGACGGCTCGGTGTTCGACGACGAGGGTTTCTTCCACACCGGCGACCTCGGGCATCTCGATCCGGATGGCTTCTTGGTCGTCACCGGTCGGCTGAAGGACGTCATCGTCCGCAAGGGGGAGAACATCAGCGCCCGCGAGGTGGAGGAACTGATCTTCGGTCATCCCGACGTCGCAGATGTTGCGGTCGTCGGCCTTCCCGACGGGGAACGGGGCGAGCTGGTCTGTGCCGTGGTGACAGTCGTCGCCGGCCGATCGATCACGTTCGATCAGATCATCGATCATCTGCGGACTCTGGAGATCATGCCGCAGAAGATGCCCGAACGGGTCGTCGTCGTCGACGAGCTCCCACGGAACGACTCGGGGAAGGTCCTGAAGTCGGACTTGCGCGAGCACCTCACTCGCGACGGGTCGGCGAGCGGCTCTGCCTAGCGGTTCTGCCAGACGGGCGGCCGCTTCTCGACGAACGCACGCGGGCCCTCCCGGAAGTCCGCGCTCGCCTGCACGTTCGACAGGGCGCTGTCGCTCGCTGTCCAGCCCGCTTGTTCGCCGCGTGTCGCCGCGGTCGAGACGGCGGCGAGGCTCTCACGGACGGCGATCGGCGCGTTCTCGGTGATCGTGCGAGCGAGTGCGAGTGCGCTCTCGACTGCTCGGCCCGGCTCGGTCACTCGATTGACGAGTCCCAGTTCGCGGGCGCGTTCGGCGCCGATCGGTTCCCCGGTCACGACGAGCTCCGTCGCGATGTTGCGAGGCAGCCGATGGACGAGCCGCACGAGCCCGCCGCCGGCCGCGACCATCGAGCGCCGAACCTCGGGCAGTCCGAAGTAAGCGTCGCGAGCGGCCACGACGAGGTCGCACGCGAGCACGATCTCGAATCCGCCCGCCACGGCGGCGCCTTCGACCGCGGCGATCATCGGTGTGGACCGTTCGCGCCGGGTGATCCCGGCGAATCCGCGACCGATGTCGCTCGCAGGACCTCGGTCGGCGACGGCTCGGAGGTCGGCACCAGAGCAGAACGAGGGACCCTCACCGGTGATCACCGTGACCCAGATGTCGGGATCCGTCTCGATGTCGTCGTCGATCGATGCGAGCAGCTCGGACATCGCCGCGTCGACTGCGTTGCGGACCGCGGGCCGTCGCAGTGTGATGATCCCCACGTGGTCCACTCGGTCGAAGGTGACCGTGACGTCGGACGTGTCGCGCTGTCGTTCAGGCAACGGCGACGCCCGTCTCGCGCCAGCGCGACACCTCCGGCCAGTGGTCCGCGATCCGATCGATGTCTGGGAGGGGGCCGGACAGGTCGGCGTACTGCACGACCTCGATCCAGTTCCCGTGCGGGTCTCGAAGCCAGCAGAAGATGCACCGATCGTCGAGCCTCAGCATCCTCAACGAGTCGCCGGCACCGGCGTCCACGAGCTGACGACGAGCCGCTTCGGCGTCGTGCACGATCAGTGTCACGTACACGAACCCGACGCTGCGCGGCGGAGTGTTCGCGTCTGCGGTCCGGGTCTCATCGTGCGTCAGGAAGATGCGCGACGTACCGACCGACAGCCCGCCGTCGGACTCGCTGGCTCCCATGCCCTCGACGTAGAACCGGCGCTGCCGTTCGACGTCCGCCACCGCACACTCGAACCCGATGTTGACGACGCCGCGATGTCCCGAGGGGACCACACTGACCGCTGTGCCGTCCGGGTCGGTGAGGTGGCGAACCTCGGCGGCATCGTCGCGGGCGACGATCAGCTCCCGGTACCCGCTGGCGGAGACCGGCATCGCCTCGTCGAACGACTGCACCTTCAACTTCCCCTCGTACAGGCTGAACATCAGCTCCCGATAGGTCGGGCTGTGTTCGAGCCGCTCGAGGAACGGGAGACCGACCGCGGATGAGTAGAAGTCGCTCATCTCGGTGCTGCGGGAGGTGAAACAGCCGGGGTCCAGCGTGGTGCGGGCGAGGTCGATCATGCTCGGATGGTAACCAAGCGCTTGGTTTGTAGCAAGCGCTCGGGATGACACAAGCGAGCGCTCGGTTGGTTTGGTACCTTACGCTGCATGTATCCAGGAACGCACGCCGCGCTTCGGCCCGAACATCCGGCGGTGATCATGGGAGGTTCGGGCGTCGCCGTGTCCTATCGCGAACTCGACCGACGCTCGAACCGGCTCGCCCACGAGTTTCGTCGGCAGGGCTTGCGGGCCGGCGACCACGTCGCCCTCTGTGTCGAGAACGACGAACGGTTCTTCGAGGTCGTCTGGGCCGCCCAACGATCCGGCCTGTACTACACCCCGATCAGCACGCGCCTGAACGCCGACGAAGTCGCGTACATCGTCGGCGACTGTGACGCCAAGACGTTGATCATGTCCCACACGCTTCGGCAGACCGCCGAGCAGCTCACGCCGATGGTCACCGGCGTGGTGTCGAAGTTGCTGATCGGGGACGGGACGCTCGCCGGATGGTCCGACTACGACGCCGTGGTCGGTCGACACCCCGATACGCCGATCGCCGATGAACGCGAAGGTGTCGACATGCTGTATTCCTCCGGTACGACGGGGCGCCCCAAGGGGGTTCGCCGGCCCCAGGCCGACGCGCCCGCGGGTACACCCGACAACGCCGTGCGACTCATGACCGACGTGTTCGGGTGCGATGCACACACGGTGTTTCTGTCGACGGCGCCGCTCTATCACGGTGCACCGCTCATCTTGAGCATGGCAGTCCATCGCCTGGGTGGAACGGTGGTCGTCATGGAACGATTCGACCCTGTGGGGTCGCTCGAACTGATCGATCGTCATGCGGTGACCCACAGCCAGTGGGTGCCGACGATGTTCATCCGGCTGCTGAAGACCGAGCCGGCGGCACGGCGCGGCTTCGACCTCGCCACGCACGTGATGGCGATCCACGGCGCCGGCCCCTGCCCGATCGGTGTGAAGGAGCAGATGATCGACTGGTGGGGTCCGATCCTGTACGACTACTACTCGGGCACCGAGGGTGCGGGCGTCTGCGCCATCACGTCGGCAGAGTGGCTCGACCACAAGGGTTCGGTGGGTCGTCCGGTCATCGGCGACGTTCACGTGCTCGACGAACGCGGCGAAGAGTGTGCGGCCGGCGAGCGTGGCCTGGTCTATTTCTCGGGTGGACCGGAGTTCGAATACCACAACGACCCGGCCAAGACGCTCGATGCGCGCAACGATCGAGGCTGGACCACGCTCGGGGACATCGGGTACCTGGACGGCGAGGGCTACTTGTATCTCACCGATCGCCGAGCGTTCACGATCGTGTCCGGTGGTGTCAACGTCTACCCCCAAGAGGTCGAGAACGCCCTCGTGATGCACCCGGCCGTCGCCGATGTCGCAGTGATCGGTGTGCCGAACGACGACCTGGTCGAGGAGGTTCGAGCGGTCGTCCAGCCGGTCGACTGGCACGACCGGGGGCCGGATCTCGAGGCCGAGTTGATCGCCGCCTGTCGGTCACAGCTCGCGTCGTACAAGTGCCCCCGCTCGATCGACTTCGAACAGGACCTCCCGCGCGGCGACACCGGCAAGCTGGCCAAACACGAACTCCGCCAGCGGTACTGGACTGACGCGTGATCGTCGACGGCTCGTTTGCCCCGGCGAGGTTCGGCCTGCTGGGCCTCGAGCGGACGGCCGATGCCCGGTACCGGTTCGAGGTGCGGCCCGATCTGTCCACCCCGTTCGGCAATCTGTACGGCGGCGTCGGCGCCGCTGCGTGTGCCGAGGCCGCCGAAGGGGTCATCGGCCGCCCGCTCCAGTGGATGACCACCCAGTTCATCGGTTCCGCCGGTTCCCCCGATGTCGTCGATCTCGAGGTCATCACGCGGGCACACGGGCGGGCGACCTCTCAGGCGGAGGTCGTCGGTACCGTCGCCGGTCGGCCGGTGTTCACCTCCTTGTGCGCCCACACCCGGCGTCCCGCGGGCGACCGGGCTCAATTCGTCGACATGCCCGACGTCACCGGGCCGCATGATTGCGATCCCGCCTCGGACCCGTTCGCCGATACGCCTCCCGGCGCGTTCGTGGACGCCATGGAGCGTCGACGGGCAACGAGCAGCGCTGGTGCGGACGCCCACGGATCGTGCGATCCGGGACGGGTCACGCTTTGGTGCAGGATTCGAGGCGACGTGATCGGTAGCCCGGCCACCCAGGCGTTCGTGTCCGACATCGTGCCACTCGCCGTCTGTTCGGCGCTCGGCATTCCGGCGACGGGTACCAGCCTCGACAACACCGTACGGATCATCGACACCGACCCCTCGGAGTGGGTCCTGCTCGACATGTACCCCGACGGATTCCATCGGGCCACCGGGCACGGTTCCCTGCGTGTCTGGAGCGAGGACGGCCGGTTGATGGCCACGGCGCAGCAGAGCACCATCATCCGGTTGGGGGAACTCGACGTCTGAGTTCGTCGCCGGAGGTCGCGCCGGCGGGCCGGGACGCCGCCGACCGGCGACGTCCCGGCCCGTTCGGTCATTCGTCGATGAGTCCGTCGACGATCGACGTGTCGACCACCGTCGACGGGTCGATCGGATCGGTGTACGCGAGCTGACCGAGGTCCATGAACATGTCCTGCAGCGTTTCGAACGAGCCCTCGGGGATCGGCCAGTGAAACAGCTTCTCCGGCGAGTTGGCGATGCTCTCTGGCGGTGCGCCAATCGCCTCGGCGATTGCTGCGACGGTCTCGGCATCGTCGTGGTAGCCCGGCTGTAGGTACTGCTCGCTCGTACGGATCAGTGCTCGCATGAATGCTCGCGCCACCTCGGGGTTGTCTTCGACCAGCCCGCTGCGCATGAAGTAGCCGCCGGTGGCGATGTCGTCGAGCAGGGGTTGCACCAAGACACCGTCACCCGACTCGATGATGGACGTCGCGAACGGGTCCACCTCGGCGTTGATGGCCTGTGCTGCGCCGGAACCCAGCGCAGCGACCTGGTCGGCGTTGGCGAGCGGCAACAGTTCGACGTCGTCGATCGTCAGTCCGCCCTTCGCCAGCGCCGTGATCAGGTCGTAGGTCTGCCCGCTCGCGAGTCCTGCTCGCGGCACGGCGATCGTCGCCCCGTCCAGCTTGCTGAAGTCGAAGTCGGCGGGGTCGTCGTCGCCGAGCAACTCGGTCGAGACCAGGAAGCCTTCGTTCGAGTCGGCGGGCACGTCGAGGATCTCTGACACCCACGTGATGTCGACCCCGTTGTTGACGGCATTGAAGATGCCCGCATCGACAGCGAACACCGACACGTCGGCCTGACCCTGGCTCAGGAGCACCAGGACGTCCGACGGCAGGGTGTTGAAGATCTCGACCTCGATGTTCTCCTTCTCGAACTCACCCAGGGCGTCGGCGAGCAGGATGGGAGCGAAGACCTCGACCTTGGCGGCGAGGCCAACCCTGAGCGAGGCGCGCTCGGCGAGCGGTTGGGGAGCGAGCGGGTCGGATGCCGGTGCCTCCGGTGTGGTGGTGTCGGGCGTGTCGGGCTCGGCGGTGTCCTGTTCGGTGGTCTCGGGCTCGGTCGTGTCGGGCTCGGTCGTGTCCTGCTCGGCCGTGGCGGCGGGATCGGGTGCGGTCGCGTCCTCATCGTCGCCGCCGCCGCACGCGGCCGCGGTCGCTGCGAACGTGATGGCAGCGGCCACGGCGACGAATCGACGGTGGAGCGGGCGTTGGAATCGGTGGTGCATCGTGTGGGTCTCCCTCGGATGGATGGCCCTCCCGGCG
>CAXBAZ010000018.1:0-16356 GCA_963973395.1 uncultured Acidimicrobiaceae bacterium | reverse complement strand
GATGGCTCACCGGCTGGTGGACCTACGAATCCCCACCACGCCACGGGGCTCTATCGTCGGATCTGAGCCCACGCTGGCTAGTCGTCGATCCGGGTCTTTTCCGAGCGGAACACTTCGTGCCCGCAGATGGTGCGGTGACGACGGACGAACAAGCGCTTCAAGTCCCGTACGACATCGAAACCGTGCGCTCCTCGCCAAAGGTACCGAGGGATCATGTCGTCCCGTCGGCCGCGAAGGCCGTCCTGCGAGATCACTACCAGCTGTCCGGCTGACGGCGATTCAAACCGGCGTGGCGGCCATCGCGGCAACCTTGCGGGCTCCTCGCGCCGCTGACGTCAACGATCGCCGTGGTGTTTGAACGGCCCTGGCACGTCAGGTCTGCGCTGGAGCCGTGCCCCGGAGCAGCGTCTCGACTTCGACGAGTTCGTCGCTGGTGCCGATGAGACCGAGCAGGTCACCGTCCCCGAGCAACGTGGCCGGTGAGGGATTGGCGACGACTTGTCCGTCATGCATGATTGCGACGACAGACGCACCGGTCTTTCTCCGCAGCTGGCTCGCGCCCAGGGTTGATCCGGCGAGTGGGCTGTTGCCGGGCACGGTGTGCCAGGCGATGTCGACACCACGTACTGCGGTGAGCAGCTGGTCGAGAGCGAGTGCCGACTCGGGAGTGCTCTTGTCGCCGTCGAGGCGTCCTTGGTAGGCCTCGCGGCGGATCGCGTCGACGTATGGTTGCAGCTGACTCATCGGGTACTCCAGCTCGAACAGTGCGTGACGGACGATCTCGAGTCCGCCTTCGAGCTCGGGGTTGATGACGTGTCGGGCGCCGAGTTCGTGCAGGCGTCGGACACCGTTGAGTGTGCCGGCGCGAGCGATGATCGCGAGGTCGGGCGCGAGGTCGTGGGCGGCGGTCACGACGAGCTCGGCAGCGGTTTGGCTGGGAAGGGTGACCACCAAGGCCTTGGCCCGGTTGAGCCCGGCGTGGTTCAAGATGTTGGAGTTCGACGCGTCGCCGAACAACGCCAACAGCCCGTCTGCCTCGGCCTCTTCGACGTTCGGGGCAGCGAGGTCGACGATCAACAGCGGCGAGTCGAGTTCACGCAACACACGAACGGTTTGATGACCCACCCGGCCGTAGCCGACGACCACCACGTGGTCTTGCAGGGTGTCGTCGGTGATCGTGATGCCAGGCTCGGATTGGCGCATCCTCGTGCCGACGAACGGCAGCCGTAGCAGTCTCTGCTCGATGGTGGGGATGAGGTTGAACATCACAGGGTTCACCATGATCGACAGCACCGCGGCTGCGAGGATGATCGCGTACTGATCGAGATCGATCAGGTCGAGCGCGAGACCAGCCTGGCCGACGATGAAGCTGAACTCGCCGATCTGGCTGAGACCAGCAGCGACGACAACAAGATCACGTCCGGAGCGCGGCATGATGAACGCCAAACCCAACGTGATCACGGTCTTGCCCACCACGACGAGGACTGCGAGCAGGATCACCTTGTCGAGGTGGTCGACGATGACGCCGATGTCGACCGCCATACCGACCGATACGAAGAACAGCACCGCGAACAGATCGCGGAACGGGAGGACCTCGGCTTCGATCTGATGGTGGATGCCGGTGCCTCCCATGACGACACCGGCCAGGAATGCACCGAGCGCGAACGACACGCCGAACAACTCGTACGCGACGTAGGCCGTAGAGGCCGCGAGCGAGAACACCGCCAGCAGGAACAGTTCGCGTGAGCGGGTGCGGGCGACCCGCACGAGCACCCACGGCAGCACCCGCACGCCGACCACCAACACCAAGGCGATGAAGCCAGCCGCTTTGGCGAGTGCTCCGGCGATCTCGCCGATGTCGGAACCGCCGTCGGTAGTGGGATCTCCGACGATCGCGGGGAGGAGCACGAGGATCGCGACGGTTGCGAGGTCTTCGAGGATCAGCCATCCGACGGCGGTCCTGCCACCACTCGTGTTCAGCATGCCTCGGTCGGCGAGACCGCGGAGCAACACGACCGTGCTCGCGATCGACATAGCGAGCCCGAGCACGAGCGACGCACCGACCGACCATCCCCACACCTCATGGGCGATGACCCATCCGAGCGCCGTCGAGAGTCCCATCTGCAACAGCGCGCCCGGGACGGCGACGTGCTTGACGCTCGCGAGGTCGCGTAGCGAAAAGTGCAGGCCGACGCCGAACATCATGAAGATCACGCCGAACTCTCCGAGCTGCACCGCAGCATGGTCGTCAGCGGTGAATCCTGGTGTCGACGGTCCGACGAGCATCCCTCCGACCAGGTAGCCGACGATCACCGGCAAGCCGATACGTCGCGCAACGAACCCGCACACGAGCGCCGCGAGGACACCCATCGCCACCGTCGCGATCAGCGTGACGTCATGTTCCACAACAGCTCCTCTGGGCTAGATCCGTATCGGAAAAGCAGACCTTGTTGTCCAACGGTCCCGTCGGTCCCGTCGTGCTCCCTCCAAGGCCGGCAGGCGGATCGGCCGCGCCGAGGCCGCTCGGCCGGTCGGTGAGATGTGAAGGTTGGGACGCTTCTGCGGCGTGTGCGATTTTCCATGGACCTGCCCGCAGTGTGAGGTAGCTGACGCCCCCAGCAATGATCGGAAACACGTAGTGGGCGAGCCGGTACGCGGCGACACCAAAGGTGTGGTGGGTGGTGTTCATTGGGTTTTGTCCGTTGGCGGCGCGTTGCCGGCGAGGGCGCGGGTGACCGCTCGATGCTGACGTCGGCGCGTTGCGATGGCGACTCGGTCGCCGTCGCCCAAGGCCAGGTCCGGGTCGTTTTCGACGATGTCGCGGGTGTGGTCGCGTATAACTGCCAAGACGACGACGTCGTGGGCGAACTCGCCGAGGGCTTCGACGGCGGACTTGCCGATCGCGGGGGAATTGTGAGGGATCGTGATCGTGTCGACGATCACTTGGTCGGCGGGTTCCGTGTCGAGGGGCGCCGCGATTGAGAACTGTGCGCCCAGCAGCAACGCACCGACCGTCGCGGCCTGGTCGCGATCGAGGTCGATCAGCATGTCGGTGGTGTCCTCGCCGTTCGATCGCCGGGCGAGTTGTCGACGGCCGTCGCGCAGCGCGATCACGCACAGTGTGTGGCGGTCGTCGATGCGCAACTCGAATTGTTGGCCGAGCCCGGGAAGCGGTTGTTCGTAGACGTTGATCGAGTTCATGACATCGAGTTCCTGCGTTCGGGCTCAGTCCGGAACGGGCGTGAGCGGGCGGTGAGCTGGGTTTCGGAGTTCAGGGGTGATGGGATGCATGTCAGTGGCAGACAGGGCACCGATGGCGGGACTCCCGCGCGGCAGGAGCACCGGCCGCAGCGAGCCGTCATCATGCGATCCACGGCACGACGACGCCGACGAGGGAGAGGACGGCTATCGCGACGACCGGCGTTGCTGAGCGGTGGTCCGGAGTCGGGTGCAACCGAGCAAGCCGCTGGGCCGCACGGCTTCGCTCGCACAGTGGCAGGTCGGCACGCTCGATGAAGTCCGCCACCTCGGAGACCAACACGCCCGGACGGTACGAAAGCGACAACAGTTGCGCCGTAGCGACCTCCGGTGTCGCCCAGTCCGCCGGGCCAGAATGGATCGCCATCATCGAAACGTGCTCGGGACGAGTCTGAGTCACGAGGCGCCACCAGGACCACACCGCCACCGCGACGGTCGACGCAAGCAAGGCGACCGCGAGCCACAGCGTCGACCCGGTCGCACCTGACGCAAGCGCAGCAACAAGCGCCACCGAGAACCAGGCCACGTGCACTCTGCGATGTGGCCGCTTCGAGTCCGGCACCCCAACGAGATCCAGCAGTCGGTCAGCCCCAACGATTCCGCACCCGGAACCGGTCGGTGCCACTCCTGCTGCCACTCCCAACGCTCGCCGGTCCCCGAAAGACACCTCAGCGACGCTCGCGGCGTGTCGCCCCTCGGCGTTGTCGGTGGTCACGACCCACAACGCCGTCGCTACCGGTCGCCACCGACTCACCTGCCACTGAACCTGCAGCCACATCACGACGACGGACGCCGAACCGACGACCGCTAGCCAAAGCCCGGCCCGGGCAGCGGCCGACAGCACGAGCAACGCCACCGGGAGAACGAACGCGCTGCGGTTCATCGCCATCCTGATCGCCGTGCCAATCCGCGACTGATACAACGTCCGGTTCGCCCTGTGCGGCGCGCAGCCGAGCAGGGTCGCAAAGACTTCGGTATCTCACGCATCGAATCCACCCTCCAAGTCGCGAGCAGCAAACAAGGCCGCCGACGCGCACCGCGCCGGGACACTCGGATCGGGGACGACTCGCTGGGCTCAGCGGTCGCGCCAGGTCAACGTCACACGGACGTCAGCAGCGAAACCCGTGGCGGACCACGACTACACGCACACGTCGCGATCGTCTCCACTCGCATCTCGATCGACTCGCCCACCGGCTCGCAGATTGCAAACCGGCTCGCAACGATGACACCAGGCAACACCGCGACCGGAACATGCCACGTCTCTTGGTCGGAACGATCGCACAAACCGTCCTCGTCGACATCGAAGAACTTCGCTCCACCATTGCGAGCGATCGGAAGCCGTGATGACAACTGCTGCGACGGATCCGACACCACAGTGCTCGAGGACCCCGCGGCATTCTCGGCTCCACCCCACCGACCGGGCGCCGCGCTCAACACAACCACGGCGAAAGCCAGCAGCAGCACACGCACGACACGACCCATACGCCACCACACCCTACCCACGATCCTTCACCGGTCGAGCCTGTGACCCGGGTCAGCGGTGCGCTGAGATCGCGTCCAGGGAAAGTGTCCTCGCGGCCAATGCTGATCGTGTCGGACCTCAGACTTCCAACTGCAGGCAACTTGTCTCGGAGCGCTTCCGAGGGGCCAGCCCACCTGCGGTCTCAGCCCGACGCCTCGGGCGGTGACGCTCCCATCGCGAACCCGAGAAACGACAACCGGCCGGCAAGGAACCGCCCAACGACGTGCTCACACGATTCCAGCGATCGTCACCACGGCTGCGACGAGCAGCCCCGGCTGGGGCTGCACCGTGGGCCTATCCGTCCGGATCCGGGTCGGTCACATCGGGAACAACACCTGCAGCTGCGAGGCCATCGTTGACCCACTTCGGGATCGTGAACGAACCGTCCACCAACTCAGACCGTGACGTTTCGAGCGTCCCAGCCGAGGTACCCCGAGTACGGAGGTGCAGCACCCACTGTGATCCACGGTCGATGGCATCGTCAGCGGTCGCGGTCGAACGCGGCCCGACGACGAGGACCTGACTGAGACTGTCGTCGTTCGGCGTCGAGGTGGTGATGTAGAGCACATGATCGGTCGGATTCGTGATCGTCACAGTGACCCGGTCCGGTTCCCACGGCAAGACCAGCCCGATCGCGACGGTCACTACGACCGCAACCGCGAGGCTCCACCACTCCGCAGCGGCCTCTCCGCGTCGGTCCAGTTGGTCGACGCCACGTTCCTGCACGGTCGACCTCACCACGACGTCACAACCCCAGGAGTGAGGTACACAGTCGCCGGTCCGAATCGACCGCTCGGTCCGAGTTCGCGCGACGACACCGGTGCGAGCACCAATGCTGCTGAGCGACCAGCACGAACCATACCCACACCCTAACGAGCACCACTCACCGACGTCCTGCAGAGCCTCCGGCCGGAGCCCGACCGTCGTCGATCAGTACATGGCCCGTCGCCAAGCGGGGCTTCTGCGGCCCCGTTGCGGAAAACTGCCGGCATGCAGATGACCTCACTTGCCGACGCCGCCGACTACGACAACGAGCGAATTGTGGCCGAGCCACTGCTCGACGGCACCCAGTCGAACGTACGAATCATCCGGCTGAGCGCAGGTCAAACTCTGCCGTCCCACACCCACGCGACGTCGGATCTCATGATCTACGTCGTCGAAGGCGCAGGCGAGTTGGAGGTCGACGGCACCACGGTCAAGTTCGTCGCAGGCTGCTTGGCGTTCTTCGCCGGCGACGAGGAACTGCGCCTCGCAAACAACTCGACGTCAGGCCTGACTGCGCTCGCATTCCTCGCGCCGCCATTCCCGCCGAAGCCGAGCTAACGAGCCCGGCTACTTGGTCGGTCCCACTCTGCGCTCTGACGAGGCGTGCGAAGTTGCAACTGCTCATGTTCTCTTGCCGCCGTGCGGCGACATTTCGTGCCGACGACGAGATCCGGCCACGCCGGAGGTCGTGGTGTCTCGGGTCAGTGCTCTGGTCCGCGGATGGCGCCGGCGCGTGGCGTGTGCTTGGCCCATGATGATCCAGCGGCGTGCGCGGCGCGTGGCAACAGATCGTGTTGCGAACTATTTCGATATGATCGGGTGAGTGCCGAGTTTGCCGTCCGAGGTTCTCCAGCGTCCGGAGTGGTTGTCGACCCACGCGCGTTTGAACGCGTTCTTCGGGGTTCGTCTGCGGTTGGTCGCAGCGATTGTGGCGGTCGGCATCATGGGTGGATCCGTCGGTGCGGTGTATCTCGCGCTGCTCGATCTCACGCACGATGCGATCGGTCCTGCGGTGTGGTCGCCCGCTGTCCGGGTGTTCGCGCTGGCGTTGATCGGAGTCGCGGTGGCGTTGCTCGTCAAGCTGCTCGGGCGGCCCGCCGACGTCGAACTCCTGGTCGACAACATCCATGTTCCGGAGGCCGGAAGCTCGTCGGCTCGTTTGCGGTCGTTGCTGCCGGTCTCGTTGCTGTGCATCGGCGGGGGCGGGACGCTGGGCCCGGAGGCGCCGCTCGTCACGACGACGGGCACGCTCGCTCATCGACAGGCGACCCGTCTCGGTCTCGGTCTCGACGACGTGCGGATCGTCACAATCACCGGCATGGCCGCCGGGTTCGCGGTCCTGTTCGGCGCGCCGTTGGGAGCTGCGCTGTTCGCGCTCGAGATCCCGCACCGGCGCGGTATCGGCTACCACGAGGCCGCCATCCCAGCCTGCATTGGAGCGGTGATCGGATATGCGTGCTCCACGGCAACTGGCCGGTTGGGCCTCGCCCCGATCTGGGAGTTGCCGACGGTCGATCGGCTCGATTGGATCGATCTGCCCTGGTCCGTCGTTGCGGGTCTGCTCGGTGCCGCCATCGCTGTCGCGTTCACTGTCGCCACCAAGGCCCTCGCCGCCGTGGCCGGCTTCGTCTCGCCCGGGTTCCGGCCTCTGTTCGGCGGTGCCGCGCTCGGCGTGATCGCCTTGTACAGCCCGTATGTCCTGACGAACGGTGAGTTCCAGATCGACACGGTCGCATCGACAGTGGCCGCGTCCGCCCTCGCCGGCGCAGCGATCGCCAAGCTTGCCGGCGCCGCTGTATGTGTCGCGACGGGCTGGCGGGGCGGGTTCATCATCCCGCTGTTCTTCATCGGCTTCTGCGTCGGGCGGATCGTGGTTGTCCACCTCCCCGACGCCAGTTTGTGGCCGTTCGTGCTGGGGGTGATGATCGCTGCCAACGTCGGCGTCACGAAGACGCCACTCGGGTCCACTGTCGTCGTGACGGAGATGTCGGGATCCGCGCTTCTCCCCAGCGCACTGGTCGCGGCGCTCGTCAGTCTGGTGGTGACCTCTCCGGTCGCGCTGATCGAGACCCAACGTGACCGAGTCGATGCCTACGGTTCCGGACATGGCCACCGCTGAACAACCGCTGACCGACGACGAGTACCGATCGCTCGCCCGGTTCCGCCATGCCCTTCGAGAGTTCCTCGCCTTCTCGGAGGGTGCGGCACGGGCTCACGGGATCACGCCCGCCCACCACCAACTCCTCCTGATGGTTCGTGCGGCCGAAACGTCAGGTGATCGGCCGTCGCTGACCGACGTCGCCGACCAGCTTCATATCAAACTCCACTCCGCCGGTGAACTCGTCGGCCGGGCTGTCGACCATGGGTTGATCGAGCGCATCGTCGACCCAGACGACGGCCGACGAATCCTCGTGGGCACGACGCCTACCGGCCGAGCCCAACTCGAACAGCTCTCGATGCTGCACCGACGCGAACTCCGCCGATTCCGGACGGAGATGAACCAGCTGCTCCACACGATTGATGAGGTCTGATGAAGCAACCCCCGGCATCGACGGACAACTCTCCGAACGACGGAGCGCGCCATGGCGAGCGACAGCGCCGTGCATCTGGCCGTGCCAGCGGCATTGATTCGGTCACATGGCATCGCCGCTACGCGGCACGCCGACCAGCAGCCATCGTCTGCCTCACCTGACCAGCCATGGCTGCGGTACTCGCGTTCGCCTGCATCCTCCTCGTTGCTGTCCTGATCTCGGACCGCGCCCACCGCAGTGTCCTCTCCACCGCCGTGGTGTTCCTCGTCGGTGGATTCATCCTCGGTGACGGCGTGCTCGGCGCCGTCCACGTCGACACCGGCGACGATCTCGTCGGCTCCTTCGCCGAACTTGCCCTGTTCGCCGTGCTGTTCAGCGACGGGATGAAGGTCGGCATCAGAGAGTTGCGGACGGCCTGGCGGCTCCCCGGACAGGCGCTCGTGATCGGTCTGCCGGTGACCCTGCTCATCACCGCGTTGCTCGGCCGGTACGTCGCCGGACTCGGCTGGCCGGAATCCTTCCTGCTCGGCGCGGCGCTGGCACCAACAGACCCAGTGTTCGCCGCCGCGATCGTCGGACGAGAAGAAATCCCGTTCAGACTCCGCAACCTCCTGAACGTCGAGAGCGGGCTCAACGACGGTCTGGCTCTGCCGATCGTGATCATTCTGCTTTCCGTCGTCAACGGCAACGGCATCGACGGCGCCACCCTCATCGGCGAGGTCGGCCTCGGCGTCTTCATCGGTGTCGCCGTGCCCTGGGCCGCGCTCAGGCTCGAGGCACCCCGATTCTTCTCCGCATCTGCGATCTACGAGCCGCTCAACGCCTTCGCGATCGGACTGATCGTGCTGGCCCTGTCCAGTCTCACCCACGCGAACGAGTTTCTCGCAGCGTTCGCCGCCGGCGTCACCATCGCCACCACCAGCCCCGCGGCCAGCGACGCCTTCCACCGGTTCGGGCATCTCATCGCAGAGCTGTTGAAGCTTGCCGCTCTCATGGTCTTCGGCGCACTCATCTCGCCGGCGTTCCTCGCCGAGATCCCATGGACCGGTTACGTCTTCGCCGTCCTCGCGATCGTCGTCGCGCGCCCGGTCGCTGTCGGCCTGTCGTTCCTTCGTAGCCGCCTTCCGCCGCGGGAGTGGCTGGCAGCGGCGTGGTTCGGCCCGAAAGGGTTCGCGTCCGTCGTCTACGGACTGATCATCCTCAAGGACGGATCTGCATCGAGCGACGAACTCTTCCACCTCGTCGCACTCGTCGTCATCATCTCCATGATCGCCCACTCGTCGACCGACGTCCTCGTCGCCCGATGGTTCGAAAGCACCACACCCAACCACGACACAGAACCAACACACTGACGCGAGCCCACATCCCGGCGGTCTGCGATGTACTGACCGGGACTGACCGTCGGGGATATGGGGCGCGACTTGGGTTGATATGTCGGTGATCCACCCGCCGTTCTCGCTGTCGGCGACGATGGTGCAGCGGGAGTGATCGAAAAGATCACATGAAACTCGTTCACGAAGCTGACGCTTCCTGTCTCTGGTTCGGGCGCCGCTCCGACGCTCGCCCACCCCCTCGTCGACGCCTATCGCAAAGTCCGTTCATGTGCGGGTAGCTACGAGCCTGCCGACCGACTTCTGAGGCGATCCCCGGGTGCAATTCGCGACGAGTCGAGGAGTTCTCGGACCAGGTCCTGCGCATCGATCATGGCCGCCGTGAGCGAGTCGAGCCCGTGCTCGGTTTCACCGCTCTCGAGCCGCCACTTCGTCACAGCAAGGTGCTGCATCATGCTGTCGTGCGCCTCGGCTGTCTCGCGTCCGAGCACCTCGAGTCGTCGCGCTCGGCGCTCAGTGCGATCTGCGGCGCGGATGCGACCGGTTGCGTCGCCCACCAGGGCTCCCAGCAACACGAGCGGGATGATCCGGCTCGTCCACCCGATCCACGAGAGATGTTCGCCAGCGGCGAAGACCCACCACACCAGCAGCCCCGAGGCGATGGTACCGGCGGCGAAACCCGCTCGCCGTCCCGACGTGAGCGCGACAAGTGCGACGGGCAGGGCGTACAGGTTGGCGATGGAGTCCTCGACTCCCCCGATCGCGAAGCGCAGCGCGCAGATCGCTGCGGTCAGTGCAACTGCGATGCCGAGGGCTGGAACGGGGTGGGCCCAGAACCACGGGCCATGTCGGACAGGTCGCTCGATGTGCACATCCACGAGTGTGCGGCCTGAGGATTCGGACGGCGAGAGGCAAAGGTCCTGACGGCGCCTATTTGAGATTGGCATCACCGTGCCGTTCTGAATCACAGAAAGGTCAGCGGTTCGCCGCGCGATCGCGGAAGGCCCCGGCCAGGGTCCACGCGAGTCCTGCGAAGGTGGTCGTCCATGCCGTCAGCGACACGGCGAGCTCGAGCTTGGGGAGCCAGGCGAGCGTGTCGAGGTTGACAGCGGCGCGCATGCGGTAGGTGGCGGCGCCGTACATGCCGAGCGGGAACACCATCGCCCAGTAGCTCGGGTGGTAGCGGAGTGGCACGCGACGGACGATGTGGCGCCAGATGCCGATCGCGATCATGAGTGGGAACCAGAACGTGGCGGTCGCCCATGACATCACGACGAGTCCTTCGAGGAACGGTGCGAGCCGGGCGATGCGCTCGGGTGCCTGATCGCCTGCGAGGAGGATGTTGGAGCCTGCGAGCACGGTGATGGCGACGGCACCGGCGGCGATCCAGGCAGGTGGGTCGGCTTCGGTGGGGTCGAGCGACTGAAAGGTCCATCGGAGGAAGACCATCGTCATGACGATCAGGTAGAGCACGACGCCGAGCGTGAACATGGCTATCGCTGTGAAGCCGAGCACGTCGCTGTCGGTGCGGGTGAGGAACAGCCCGGCGACCACGGCGATGGATTGGGTCGACACCGTGAGGAGAAACCAGCTGCCGTTGATGCCCGCCTGCAGGCCGGGCTTGTCGCCGTGGATGACGACCGCGATGAGGGTGGTGTAGGTGAACACCGCCCAGAGGGCGAGGCTGACCCACCACAGCACCCAGGCGAGCTCCCACCAGCCGTGGACGACGATCGACGCCGAGGCCAACAGGTTGGTCGCAGCCACGGTGGTCAAGAACGCGAAGCCCTTGGCGTGATTGGTGACGTCGGCCGTGAAGTTCGTCCAGAACCGGATGACCCGTGTAACGAGCAGGATGGCGAGCACGACGTAAGCGGTCGCCGTGACCACGTACAGCACCTCGGCGACGAGGTCCAGGCTCTGCTGCTGTGCGGCGACGGCGACGATGCCGGTGGCCATCACGAGGGCGAAGTAGCCGGGGAAGAGCGTCGCGATCGGCGATGGCTGGTTGTCGACCACGGGCCGGTCCTACGGGCGGAGGTAGCGCAGGAAGCTGGCCGCGAATGCGAACAGTACCATCGACACGACGGCGGTCGCCCAGGCGAGGCCGGCCTCGTCGGCGAGGAAGGCTTCGGCGGCGACGGTCACGAGGAAGACCTGCATGCCCATCAGGACGATGACGTAGATCAGCACTGCCGATGACGATCGGCGACCCCGTTCGGAGACCCTCATGTCGCCTCGATCCGCCCGAGTGCCCAGATCATGCCGTCGTCGCGGATCTCGACCGCGATGCGCCCGAGTGGCCTCAGCGGTGGGCCGGAGATCACGGCTCCGGTCTCGGCTTCGAAGTTGCCCTCGTGACAGGGGCAGTGCCAGCGGTGCTCGTCGGGTTGGTAGTAGACGACGCATCCCAGGTGGGTGCACTTCTGGCTGAACGCGACGACGTCGTTGTCGCCGAGGCGCAACAGCACGGCGGGGTCGTCGTCGGTCGGATAGCGGAACAGGAAGACCTCGCCGACCTCGATGAGCTCTGCGTCGACGATGGCTCGTGGTTCGCCCTCGTTGATCGTGCGGAGCTGTGTCCACGCGGCGATGCCGACATTACCCAGCGCGAGAGCACCGGCACCGGCGACGAGGTAGCGGGCGAACTCTCGGCGGGTGACCTCTTCCTCGGCGGCGGCCTCGTAGGGGAAGTCACGCTTCCAGATCGGGGGAGACACCGACTGTGGCTCTGGGCTGCGGTCGGTCATGTGTCACCCCCTTCGAGTGCGAACGGGTCGTCGAGCCACGACGCGCTCTGGCCATGCACCACGTCGATCGGGCCCGCGGCGAGGTCGTCGACGACCGTGTACACCTTGGTGCGCACGTCCTGACGGCCGAACATGAAGTCGCGCAGCAGCGAACCGGTGCGAGTTTCGCGGTACTCCTCGAGGGTGCCGTACCAGAGCGCCTCGCTCGGGCACACCGACGCGCACATCGGCTTGAGGCCCTCCGAGGTGCGGTCAGTGCACATGTCGCACTTCATCATCTGGTCGATCTCGGCCATGTACTTCGGCACGCCGAACGGGCAGGCGAGCACGCAGTTGGAACAGCCGATGCAGCGCGGTTTGAGCGCCGATTGCACGATGCCGCCCTCGGTCTGCTTGATGGCATCCGCCGGACACACCTGAGCGCAGGTCGGATCTTCGCAGTGCATGCACACCATCACCGTGGTCTGAGTGCTCGCGGCCCGGTCGACGCGATCGAGGTGGATCAGCGACTGTCCGCGGTGGGTGCCGCACTCCATGCACGCCTGCACACACGCTTCGCAACCGATGCAGCGACTCTGGTCGATGACGAACACCGGTGAGTCGTCGATGCCGTAGCGCGGATCGACACTCATGTCGTTCCCCCTTTCAGATCGAAGTCGCGGACGTCGGTCGTGACGACCCGACCGCCGGCCGGCTCCACGCGCACCGCGGAAATCTTGAACTCGGGCATTTTGGAGGTCGGATCGACGACCCGTTGAGTGAGTTGGTTCGCAGACTTGTCGCCCGGCCAGTGGTACGGGATGAACACCGTGTCGGGCCGGATCGTCGCCACCACGTGGGCCGGCAAGGTGATCGCACCGCGCCGCGATGTAACCGTGACCAGGTCGCCGTCGGCGACCCCGACTCGCTCGGCGAGCTGCGGGTGCATCTCGCACAGCGGCTCGGGATACTGGGCGACGAGCGCCGCGATGCGTCGCGTCTGGGTGCCCGACAGGTACTGGCTGACGACCCGCCCCGTGGTGAGCAACACCGGATACTCGTCGTCGACCACCTCCCCGGAAGGTCGGTGCGGCACCCCGTGGAACTTCGCCCGACCGTCGGGATGGTAGAACCGGCCGCCCTCGTACAGGCGAGGCGTCCCCGGATGCCCCTCTTCGGGGATCGGCCAGAACAACCCGTATTCGGCCTCGATCCGATCCCAGGTCGCGCCGCGATAGTCGGCGGTGCCTCCGGCCGACGCGAGGCGGAGTTCTTCGAAGATCTGCCGGGTGTCGGTGTAGGGGAAGTACTTGCCGCGCCCGAGTCGCTCGGCGATGTCGACAAGGATCTCCCAGTCGAGTCGGGCCTCGCCCGGCGGTTCGACCGCGGCGTTGATCTTGATGATCCGTCCTTCACCCGAGGTGGAGGTGCCCTCGTCCTCCTCGTGGAGCGAACCGGGTAGGACGATGTCGGCGTGGTGGCCGGTCTCGGAGACGAAGAAGTCGATCACGCTGAAGAACTCGAGCTTGTCGAGCGCCTCACGGGTGAAGTTCGAGTCGGGTGATGACACCAGCGGGTTGAAACAGATCGACAGCAGCCCCTTGATCTGCCCGGCGTGGATCGCTTCGATGATCTCGAGCGCCGGGATCCCCTTGCCGGGGATCTCATCGACGTCGCATCCCCACACCGACGCGACGTGAGCGCGGTGATCGGGGTTAGTGATGTCGCGGTTCCCCGGCAGTTGGTCGCACTTGTGGCCGTGTTCGCGGCCGCCCTGCCCGTTGCCCTGCCCGGTGATCGTGGTGACGCCACAGCCCGGCTTGCCGAACTTGCCGGTGGCGAGACCGAGATTGATCGCTCCGAGCACGTTGTCGACACCTTTGCTGTGCTGTTCGATCCCGCGGGCGTGCAACAGCATGCCGGTCGCGCTCGTCCCCCACCACTCTGCCGCTTGCTCGATGCGTGCGGCCGGAACGCCGGTGATGTTGGCCGCCCAGGCCGGCGTCATGTCGACGACCGCGGCGGCGGCCAGATCGAAGTCGTTGGTGTGCGCGTCGATGAAGTGGTGGTCGAGCCAGTCGTGACGGATCAACTCGTGCAGCACGGCGCCGAACAGGGCGGAGTCGGTGCCCGGGCGCACCGGAAGGAACAGATCTGCGGTGCGGGCGTGCGGAACCACACGCGGGTCCTGCACGATCAGCCGAGCACCCCGATCGCGGGCCTTCCAGATGTAGCTCGTCGTGATCGGGAACGTTTCGGCGATGTTGGTGCCGGCGGTCCACACCACGTCGGCCAGCGGGATGTCGCTCCAAGGGTTGGAGTTGCGGTCGATCCCGAGCGCCTTCTTGTTGCCGGCGCCAGCCGACACCATGCAATAGCGGCCGTTGTAGTCGAGGTTCGCCGTCCCCAACGCGAGGCGGGCAAACTTGCCGATCAGATAGCTCTTCTCGTTCGTCAACGAGACGCCGGACAGCATCGCAAACGAATCCGGACCGTAGGCGTCCTGGATCCGGCGGATCTCGGCGACCACCCGATCGAGTGCGTGGTCCCATGACACCCTTCGGAAACCACCCGACGCCGACTCGTCGCGTTCCATCGGATACATCACCCGGTCGGGGTGGCTTCCCTGCAGGTAGCGCTTGACACCTTTCGGGCAGAGCTTGCCCTCGTTGAACGGGAAGTCGTACCACGGCTCGAACCCGACCACTTCGTTGTCGTGCACCTTCAACTTGATCCCGCACTGTTGACCACAGAAGCAGCAGTGCGTGTCGACGACCCGATCCACCTCGATCCCGGCGTCCCATCCTCCCGGCGGCGCCTGGTTGAGGTGGGGGCCGTACCGCTCGATCAACTCGGCCTCGGAGAGCGGTGGGCGAGCCATCAGCCGAACCCGCCCACCCGCGCCGTCTGCGCCAGTGCCAGCTGCGAGCGGCGGCACCTCGGGCAGGTGTCCTGGTAGTTCCCCGATCCGTCGGTGACGTCGTAGTCGAACCCGAGTTCCGGCAGGATCGCCTTCAGGTCGGCGATCTGCTGAGCGCTCGCGAACTCGTCGCCGCAACGCCGGCAGACGGCGGCCGCGCCCTCGGCATTGGCCCGCTTGTAGTACTCAACGCCGAGATTGGCCGGGCGCTGGAAGATGTGGAACAGCTTCCCGAACGGGATGTACATCAGGCCGAGGATCACGGTCAGGGCATGGATCGTGTTCAACGCGGCGTAGAAGCGACCCTCGAGCCAGATGCTCGACACGGTCAGGAACAGTCCGGTGACCGACACGGCGAACAGCCCGGCGAGTGCGAGGAAGTCGCCGCTGCGCTCGACCGCCAACGCGCCCGGATCACGCAAGCGGCGGCGAAGGAAGATGAACACGCCCGCGAGCACCAGCACCGCGGCGATGTCGAGGCCGTGGTAGAGCGTCCAGCCGAGCACGCTGTCCGCGTCGAAGCGCAGCGTGCCGACCCGCGAGAAGTACACCTGGTAGCGGTCGCCCTGTTGGCCGACGCTCTCGAAGTGCAACAGGCCCATCGTGAGCGGGAACGTGATGAGGGCCGCCAAGATGCACCCCCAGAACACGAGTTGATGCGCGAGCCATCGGGCGCGTGATCTGCGACGAATGAACCCTTGTCCGAGCAGCCGCGTCGCCACCAGAGACGGCAGGGCGGCGGCATTGCGACCCTTGCGCTGCCGGAATGCATCCCAGCCCCGACGGTTCAACATCGCCGTCGATGGTCGCCGGACCCACACGCTGTACCGGTAGATCACCCCGAAGACCATGAAGATGATCCCGAACAAATAGCCGATCAACGCCGCGTCGAACCACAACAGACCGTCCGACCCGACGAAGGTGATCGCCAGCGTCACCGCCACGCCGACCAGACCCCAACCGACACCGCGGCGATCGAGCGATCTGGCGTCGTATCCGACCGGAGTCATGGCCTCGACCGTAGTTCGTCTCGGTCCGTGAGCGAACTCGGACCGAATCCGACGGGTCGACAGGAGCGTCGGCAAGGAGTTATCTGTACCGACCACGATCCTGTCGGCGGCCGGTCGGCCAGCCGGCCGGTCGAACTGCGATGCGCTGTGGCAGATGTGACGGACGCGGGCACGCCCGTCAGCGTGGGTCGAGGCCGTCGTCGAGCTGGAAGCGGCGCCCGCTGATGAACCTCGGGACGATCTGGATCCAGTGCGGTCCGGCCTCGGTCCACGGCTCGGGGGCGGCATCG
>CAXBAZ010000017.1:0-16638 GCA_963973395.1 uncultured Acidimicrobiaceae bacterium | reverse complement strand
CGTACCGGTCGCGGGCCATCTGCAGAGCCGCCAGCACGAGGAACCAGCCGAGCGCCACCGGGATGAGCAGCTTCCAGCCGAAGTCCATCAGATGGTCGTAGCGCAACCGGGGCAGCGTGGCCCGGAACCAGACATAGGCGTAGAGGAACGCAAGCACCTTGAGGGTGACCCAGATCGTGCCGCTCAGCGGGCCGGCCCAGGCGAAGATGTTGCCGTCCTCGACGACCGCGCCGAGCTCGAGGTTTCCGAGGTTGAGCGGCTGCGGACCACCGAGGAACAGCGTGACCATCACGCCGCTCATCGTGATCACGTTCATGAACTCGGCCAGGAAGAAGAGCGCGAAGCGGATCGAGGAGTACTCGGTGTTGAACCCGCCGACGAGCTCCTGTTCGGCTTCGACGAGGTCGAACGGCGGCCGGTTCAGTTCGGCGGTCATCGCGATCAGGAAGATGGCGAAGGGGATGAAGCCGGTCGCGACGATGTTCCAGTTGGTGACGCCGTCCTGGCCGCCGACGATGCCCGACGTGGTCAACGTGCCCGACATCAGCAGCACGGCTCCCAGGCTCAAGCCGAGCGCGGCCTCGTACGAGATCATCTGCGCCGACGCCCGGACCGAGCCGAGCAACGGATACTTCGAACCCGACGCCCAGCCGGCGAGCATGATGCCGTACACGCCGATCGAGCTCAGCGCCAACACGATGAGGATGCCGACCGGGGCATCGACGAGCTGGATGCGGGTCGTGTGGTCGCCCCACGTGACGGTGCCGTCACGCCCGTCGGTGAAGTCACCGCCGAGCGGGATCACCGACCAGACGAGGAAGGCGGGCACGAACGCCAGGAACGGTGCGAGCCGGAACACCCACTTGTCGGCCTTCTCGGGCAACAGGTCTTCCTTGAAGAACAGCTTGGTGCCGTCGGCGAGCGTCTGGAGCAGACCGAACGGACCGGCCTTGTTCGGACCCACGCGATTCTGCATGCCGCCGACGATCTTGCGCTCGAACCAGACCATGAACATCGTGCCGACGAGGCCGAGCACGAACACGACGAGGACCTTGGCGCCGACGATCGCGGCGACCTCCCACCACCAGTCGGAGGTGTCGAGCAACGGATCTGCGGCGAGCAGCGACGCGATCATGCGATCCGCTCGATCCGGACGTCGGTGACCGCGGCGTCGGCATCGACCAGTTCGGTGATGTCGGCCCCGGCCTGGTTGAACGGCGCCCACAGGGTGCCGCGCTGCACCGATTCGTCGGCGACGAGCGGCATCACGACCGAACCCTTGGCGCTGATCAGCCGGACCTCGACGCCTTCGGCTTCGCCGACCCGGTCGAGGTCGAGCGGGTGGATGTGGGCGCCGGCCCCGATCGGCAGCTTCGCGAGCGACGGTGACATCGATGTCAGCACCGCACGATCGTAGAGCTTGCGGCTCACGACCAGGCCATAGTCGTAACCGCTCGGCGGTGCGTCGTGGGTGTCGGGCCGCGAGAGTTCGCGTGCGAACCCGACGGCGAGCACACCTTCGGGATCGGCGTCGATCGCCGCCGCCGTCGCCGCCGCGTACGCGGGGACCCGCGTGGCGATCGCGGCCGTCACCTCTTCGTGCGACCCGAAGCCGAGATCGTGGCCGAGGTGCAGCGCCAGATCGCCGGCGATCATCCAGTCGGGCCGTGACGTACCGTGGGCGGTGACCTTCTGGTTCACACGGCTCACGCGGCCCTCGAGGTTGGTGGTCGTGCCCGTCTGCTCCCCGAACGCGGCGGCGGGGAGCACGACGTCGGCGAGCTGCGTCGACTCGGACAGGAACGTGTCGATCGAGATGACCCGCCGGGCACCGGCCAGCGCGCGGCGAGCGAGATCGGCGTCGGGACAGTCGTTGATCGGGTCGGCGCCGAGCAGGATCAGCACGTCGATCTTGCCATCGGCGGCCGCGCGGAGGGTCGCGAGCGCGTTCTGGTCGGCGGTGTCGGGAGCGAGGCCGAGCTGGAGCGCCCCGACGACATTGCCGCGGCGGAGCGCCGGCAGCACGCGCGCCTCGGGCACGGCATCGAGGACAGCCGTGACCGCCGACAACGCCGTGGCCTCGGAGACAGCGAGGTTGTTCCGACCGGCGACGACCGCGACGTCGCCGGCGGCGAGCTGGTCGGCGATCTCCTGGTCGGCGAGCGTCTTCGCGATCTCGGACGGCGCGTTGCCGGGCGCGTGCCTGATCGACTTCCACGCATAGTGCGTCAGACCGGTCGTCTGCGAGGAGAACTCGATCACCTTCGTGCGATTCTGCTCGACGGCGTCGCGCAGGCGGAGGTACAGGATCGGCAGTTCTTCTTTGAGGTCGGGCCCGACGAGGATCACCGTCGAGGCGTTCGCAGCCTGCTCGATCGTGGCTCGCGGGGCTCCGAGGATCTCGGCGGGCAGTCCGTCACCGAGCTGTGCGTCGCGGCGTTCGATCCCGATCGCGTCGGCGAACGTGGCCCAGGCGAACGCGTCCTCGTTGGTGCCGCGTGCGCCGCCGATCAATCCGACCGAGCCGGGGTCGGCGTCGCCGAGCAACTGGGCTGCGATCGACATCGCGCCGGTCCACGACGTCTCGGTCAGACCTGCTTCGCCACGGACGAGCGGGTTCGCGATCCGCTGGTCGGACTCGATCGCCTCGAAGTTGAAGCGGCCGCGGTCGCACATCCATCCCCAGTTCACCGACTCCACGTCGACTCCCTGGTAGCGCAGCAGTTCGTCACGGCTGGAGTGCACCGAGATGCGGCACCCGACCGAGCAGGTGGTGCACGTCGACTCGACCTCCTCGAGGTCCCAGGGGCGAGCCTTGAACCGGTACGGCTTCGCCGTGAGCGCGCCGACCGGGCAGATCTGCACTGTGTTGCCGGAGAAGTAGGAGGAGAACGGCTCGTCGGGGAAGGTGTTGACCTGGGTGGCGTTGCCGCGGTCGATGAAGTGGATCAGCTTGTCGCCGGCAACCTCGTCGGCGAACCGGGTGCACCGATCACACAGGATGCAGCGCTCGCGATCGAGCAGCACGTTCTCGCTGATCGGGATCGGCTTCGCGTAGTGGCGCTTCTGCTCGACATAGCGGCTCTCGCCCGGCCCGTGCGAGTACGCCTGGTCCTGCAGGGGGCACTCGCCACCCTTGTCGCACACGGGGCAGTCGAGCGGATGGTTCGCGAGCAGGAGCTCGATCATGCCCTCCTGGGCCCGCTTGGCGGCGGGTGACTCGGTCTCGACGGTCATGTCGGGTGCGACGGTGATCATGCACGACGGCTGGAGCATCGGCCCACGACCCGTGTCGACTTCGACCATGCACTGGCGGCACATGCCCACCGAACTCATGCGCGGGTGATAGCAGAAGCGGGGGATGTACTCGCCGTGGCGCTCGGCGGCAGCGATCAGCAACTCACCCTTGAACGTCGGCACCTCACGTCCGTTGAGGGTGATCGTGACGACGTTCGGATCGGGTTCGGGTTCCGGATCGGCGGGCGCGTCGGCGGCGTCGTCGGTCGGCTGGACCTCCGCGTCGGGCTCGGACTCGGTGTCCTCCGCCCCGGTGGTGTCGGGCTCGCGGACGTCGCCCTCGTCGTCACGGATCTCGTCGTGCGTGGTCTCGTCGCGCAGGGGTTCGTCACTCGTTGTTTCGTCCGGGATCGTCTCGTCCGGCGTCGTGTCGTCGCTCATGCGCCACCTCCGGCAACAGCGGGCACGGCCGTGACAGGTATGAACGTGCGCACCTCGCGCTTGGTCACGAGCGCCTCGAACTCCTCGGGGAACAGGGTCATCGCCGAATGGACCGGCACGTACGCCGACGGGCCCACGAAACAGATCGTCGTCATCTTGTAGGGGAACGGTCGCGCCTCGAGCCCGAGCCGTTCGCTGGCCGCGTGCGGCATCTCACCCGGGCAAATGGTCTCACCCACCTCGCGGATCGTGGCGAGGTCGGCGTCGGTCCCCGCGCCGGCGACGATCCGTTCGAGGATGCGGTAGAGCCACGTGCCGCCCTCGCGGCAGGGTGTGCACTTCCCGCACGACTCGTGGGCGTAGAACTTGACGAGCGTCAGGGCCGCAGCGGGGATGTCGGTCGTCGAATCCATCACCATGATGGCACCCGATCCGAGCATCGAACCGGCCTGGCCGGCCTCCTTGCCCTCGAACGGGATGTCGAGCTGATCGGGCAGGAACCAGGGCGCGGAGCCGCCCCCGGGCACGAACGCCTTCAGGTCGTTCCCGTCGCGGATGCCCTGCGCGAACTCGTCGCCGTAGATCAGGTCGCGGAAGGTGGTCGAACCGTTGACGATCTCGTACACGCCGGGCCGCTTCACGTGGCCGGAGACCGCGATCATCCGGGTGCCGGGTGACGTCTCGGTGCCGATCGACGTGTACGCGGCCGATCCGTTCCTGGCGATGAACGGGAGGTTCGCGAGGGTCTCGACGTTGTTGACGATCGTCGGCATGCCGTACAGCCCCACCGCCGCCGGGAAGAACGGCGGCTTGAGGCGCGGCATGCCGCGCTCCCCCTCGAGTGACTCGATCAGCGCCGTCTCCTCACCGACGACGTACGCACCCGCACCCCAGTGCAGCACGATGTCGACGCTGAAGTCGGTACCGAGGATGTTCTTGCCGACGTAGCCGTTGTCGTACGCCTCGTTCAGCGCGGCGGCGATGCGTTCGTGGGCCAGCGCCATCTCACCACGGACGTACAGGAAACAGCGGCTGAGGCCGGCGGCGTAGCACGCGATCAGACACCCTTCGATCAGCTGATGCGGATCGAGCTCCATGAGGAGCCGATCCTTGTAGGTGCCCGGCTCTGACTCGTCGCCGTTGACCACGAGGTAGCGCGGCCAGACACCCTGCGGCGTGAAACCCCATTTCACACCCGCGGGGAAGCCGGCGCCACCGCGGCCGAGCAGCGTCGAGTTGCGGACGTCGGTGTGGACCTCTTCCGGCTTCGCGTCGAGCGCCGTGCGCAGCCCTTCGTAGCCTCCGGTCGCCAGGTAGCGATCGAGCGTGTACGAGTCGTCGTACCGGAACCGTGACGTGACGATCTGCGGCCGGTCCGAGTCGTCGTAGTACCCCGGCGCCCATGGGTAGGAACCGACGGCACTCACGACTTCCTCCGACTCACGTAACGCTGGGTGTCAGACACCGAACGTTCGCTCGGCGGGAGACTCGACGCGTCGCATCGGGGAACGTTCGGTGTCTGACACCGAACGTTACGCAGCAGGTCCGTCATGAGTCGGCCTCCGTGATCGTGATCCAGGCCGGTGCCTCGTCGACATCGTCGGGATGCACCGCACCGACGGCCTTCGCTGCGGGGATCGACTGACGGTTCCGACCGAGCGTGCCGTGCGGCGGGATCTCATCGTCGAGCCTGCCCGCGGCCAGGTCGTCGATCAGCTGGTCGAACTCGTCGGGCGTGACGCGGTACCGGTGGCGATAGTTGACCTGCAGCGTGGGCGCCTCGGTGCACGCTGCCTGACATTCGGCGTGCTGCAGCGTGAACAGCCCGTCGGGCGTGGTGCTGCCGGCCTTGACGCCGAGCCGGTGTTCGGCATGGTGCATCAGGTCGTTCGCACCCATCAGCGCACACGACATCGTGCCGCACATGTTGATGAGGTACTTGCCGGTCGGCTCGAACCTGAACATCTCGTAGAAGCTGGCCGTGCCGTACACCTCGGCCGGCGTGACCTCGATGAGTTCGGCGACGTGACGCATGGCGTCCTGGGTGACGTACCCGTTCTGCTCCTGCGACAGGTGCACGAGCGGGATCAAGGCCGACTTCTTCTTCGGGTACCGGCCGATGATCTCGCGAGCCCGCGCCACGTTCTGATCGTTGAGACGACTCACGCGACGACCTCCGGTCCGGTCGGGCAGGTCGTGACCACGGCACCATCCCGGCCGGAGGCGGTCTGACCCTCTCCGGTCACAGCGAACGAAGGAGTTCGACACATCATCGGTCGACGTCTCCGAGGACGGGGTCGACCGAGCTGATGACGGCGACGGCATCGGCGACGAGACCGCCGCGCATCATGTGGGGCAGGCATTGGATGTTGGCGAACGACGGCGCCCGCACGTGCATCCGGTACGGCGTCGGCGACCCGTCGGAGGCGATGTAGCAGCCGATCTCACCGCGCGGCGACTCGATCCCCATGTACACCTCGCCCTCGGGCACCTTGAAACCCTCGGTGAAGAGCTTGAAGTGGTGGATCAGCGCCTCCATCGACTCGTCGATGCGGGCTCGCGGCGGCGGGGTGACCTTCTTGTCCTGGATGCGGAAGTCGCCCTGCGGCATCCGGTCGAGGATCTGGCGGACGATCTTCATCGACTCGCGGATCTCGTTGAGGCGGATCGCATAGCGGTCGAAGGCGTCGCCGTACGAACCTACGATCACGTCGAAGTCCATCTCGTCGTAGTGCAGGTACGGCATGTCGCGGCGGAGGTCCCACGCGACGCCGGTCGACCGCAGGATCGGGCCGGTCGCACCCAGCGCGAGCGCCTCGTCGGGCGTGATCACGCCGACGCCCTGCAACCGTTCCCGCCAGATCGGCTGACCGGTCATCAAGATGTCGTACTCCTCGAGCCGCTCGGGGATCAGGTCGAGCAGTCGCAGCACGTCGTCGCGCCAACCCGGTGGCAGGTCGGCGGCGACGCCGCCCGGGCGGATGTAGTTGTGGTTCATCCGCAGGCCCGTGACCTTCTGGAAGAACCGCAGCACCTCCTCCCGCTCACGCCAGCCGTAGATCATCATCGACACCGCGCCGAGATCCATGCCGTTCGTGGCCATGAAGAGCAGGTGGCTGCTCATCCGGTTGAGCTCGGCGAGGAGCATCCGCATCCACACTGCCCGCTCGGGGATGTCGCCGTCGATGCCGAGCAGCTTCTCGGTGGCCATCGAGAAGACGAGTTCGTTGGCGAACGGGCTCAGGTAGTCCATGCGCGTGACGTTGGTGCCGCCCTGCATGTACGTGAGCTGCTCGCCCGTCTTCTCCATGCCGGTGTGCAGGTACCCGATGATCGGCTTGCAGCGCAGAACGGTCTCGCCCTGGAGTTCGAGCATGAGTCGCAGCACGCCGTGCGTCGACGGGTGCTGCGGCCCCATGTTGATGATCATCGTCTGCTCGTCGTCGGGGTCGTCGGGCAGGTCGCCGAGCTGGGCCGCCTCGGCCTCGCTCATGCGGAGCACCGAACCGACCTCGCGCAGCAGTTCGCGCGGGCCCATCTCGGAGCGCGCCGTCATCTCCTGGGCGCCCTCCGACGTGCGGGCCGGAGCCGTGCCCGGGGTCCAGTCGGTGGCGGTCACGAGTTCGCCCCCTTGAACTGGACCGGGATCCGTCCGACGGCGTAGTCCTTGCGGAGCGGGTGTCCGACCCAATCCTCGGGCATGAGGATGCGCGTCATGTCGGGATGGTCGGTGAACACCACGCCGAACATGTCGTACGTTTCGCGCTCGAACGCCTCGGTGCCCGGATGGACGTCGAACAGCGACGGCAGCGTCGGGTCGGCCTCGGGCACCTGCACACGCAGACGGATCCGGCGGCGGTGCGTGATGTCGAGCAGGTTGACGACGACCTCGAACCGCTCCGGGGTCACCGTCGGCGGCAAGGGCCGCAGCAGATGTTCGAGGTAGTCGACGCCGCACAGGTCGATGACGACGGTGAAGCCCTCGTCGGCGAGCGCCTTGACGACGTCGACGTACTGCTCACGAGTCGGGTGCAGGACGGTCTGGCCGAAGCTGTCGCTCGCCGCACAGCCGAACGACAGGTCCGGCTCGTCCGACCCGTCTTCGGCCGCGATGGTGACGTCGTCGCTCACTTCGCTCATGTCACTTGGTTCCCAGGAGTACGGGGGTCGACGTGGCGGCGATCTCTTGGACGTGCACGTTCGCGCCGGCGCCGGTCGCGGCTCGGCGGCGCAGGATCTCGCCGTCCTCGATCTTCTGGTGGAGCGTCTCGATCGCGTGGATCAGCGTCTCGGGCGTCGGCGGACAGCCGGGGGCATACACGTCGACCGGCACCACCTGGTCGACACCCTGGACGATGGCGTAGTTGTTGAACATGCCGCCGGAGCTGGCACAGACGCCCATCGAGATGACCCACTTCGGCTCCATCATCTGGTCGTAGACCTGTCGGAGCACGGGGGCCATCTTCTGACTCACCCGGCCGGCGACGATCATGATGTCGGCCTGGCGGGGCGATGCCCGGAAGACCTCCATGCCGAATCGGGACACGTCGTAGTGCGCGCCGCCGGTCGCCATCATCTCGATCGCGCAGCACGCGAGTCCGAACGACGCCGGCCACGACGAACGCGAGCGCGACCAGTTGATGAGATCTTCGAGCCGCGCGGTGATCGCATTGTGGCTCAATCCGCCGATCCCGTCGGCGAGTACATCGTCGATGACTCCCACGTGGCCTCCTAGGCAGCTTCGGTTCCGGTGGACGGGTCGGCAGGTTCGATGCGACCTTCGAGGCCGACGCGACGGATCGTCGTGGTCGAGTCGCGCTCGGCCGACACCATCGCTGCGTCGCGATCGAGGCGCCGGTACGAGTTGACCGGTCCCCACTCGAGGCCGCCGCGGGCGACCTCGTACACGAACGTCAGGAAGAAGATCGCCGAGAACACCACGATCGACCAGAACCCGAACACGCCCAACGTGCCGCTCTCGACGGCGTAGGGGTAGAGGAAGATGATCTCGATGTCGAACATGATGAACAGCATCGCGACGATGTAGAAGCTCACGGGGAAACGGTCGGGTGGCTCTCGGCTGGGCACGATGCCGCACTCGTACGGCGCCTCCTTGGCGGCCGACGGGCGGTTCGGGGCGAGCAGGCGGGATGCGACGAAGCTGAGGCCACCGAACGCGATGGCCAACGCCATCAACACGACGAACGGCAGGTATTGGCCCATGATCAGCCCTGTGAGAGCGCCTTTCGAGATCGGTTCTCGGCCACGATCCGGTCACGCCGGTGCAGGAAGAAGCACAGCACGAGGAACATGATCGTCGAGCCGATCGTGATGTACGCGGCCGGTTCGCGCAGCGAGCCGAGATCGCGGATCATGTAGACGTACTGGCGCGGTTGCGTCTCGTCGACCTCGGGGGCGATCGGCGCCCGCCCGGCCTCGGTCCGCAGCTCCACGAACGGCGCCACCTCGACGAGCGTGTAGTACGGCTTGTGGAAGAACGCGATCTGGTCGAACTCGCCGTTGGGGCCGAGCTTCGGATACGCCGACTCGGCGGGTGGGTCGACCTCGTACACGGCGGTCACCTGGAACTCGCCCGGCCCGAGGGCGCCCTCCTCTTCGAGGAACACGCCGGCCGACGCCTGGGCTTGGCCGAACTCGGGCGCCGACTCGTCGACCTGGTCCCAGCCCTGGTTCTCGAGCTGTGCCCTGACGGCCTCGGCGGCGGTCACGGGGTCGGCGTCGTCGACGTCGATCGGCCGGTCGAGCACGCCGGCCTGATGGAGCAGGTCGACCTCCTGGATCACGGTCTGACCGGGGACCTGCGTCCATTCCGGCACGTCTCCCTTGAGCCCGATGCCGTACATCCACCAGACCATACCCATGAGCGCCATCCAGCCCATCAGACCGGTCAACGCGACGAGGAAGCCGAGTCGGGCCCCGAGGTTGGTGCCGAGGATCAGGTAGATCGAGCCCATCCACACGACCGTGCCGATGATGACGGTCAGGATGCCGCGGAGTTCGGGTTCCCAGTTGATGGCCAGCAGTGCCGACGACATCACAAGCTCCTCACATACTCGACGATCGCCTGGATCTGTTCGTCGGTCAGCATCGAGCCGAAGCCCGGCATGCGGCCGCTGCCCTGTCCCTGGATGCCGTAGGCGGCGCCCACCACCGAGCCGTTCTTGATGAACTCGATCATGTCGGCCTCGTTGGGGAATTGCGTGTTGGCTCGACCGCCGGTCAGGTTCCAGCCGAAGCCGCCCTGGCCACTGACGCCCGGGTCACCCCAGCTCCAGCCCGGCGTGTGGCAGCGCGCACAGCTGTAGGCACCGCTGGAGAGCTCGAGGTTGTAGAGCGCCTCCCCGTAGGACGCGTAGGTGCCGTCCTCGACCGCCGCCATCGCGAGGTCGTCGATGTCGGCCTGGATGTCACTCGGCAGGTGGCCGGACGGACACGTCGCCGCGTCGTCCTCACCCTCCGCGCAGTCCTCGCGGTCGATCTGGATGCTGTGCAGGTAGGCGATCAGCGTGTCGATCTGCTGGTCGTTCATCGGTCCGCCACCCTCGACGCCCCACGGCGACATCGGCGAGAACGGACGGCCGTAGACGAGGATGAAGCGAACCTCGTCCTCGGAGAACTTGTAGAAGATCGTGTTCAGCGCGGGAGCGTTCCAGCTGACCGCCGTGACCTCGCCGGTGGCCGGATCGGTCAGGTTGTACGGAGCGGCTCCGCCGCCGCCGTTGGCACCGTGGCAGCCGGCACAGTTGAACCCGCCCTCGGACGTGGGCGCGTACAGGTCGGCGCCCCAGTCGACGAACTGCTCGTCCATGGCCTCTTGGGCACCAGCGAGCCGCGCCGGTTCGAGGATCCAGTACAGCGGCAGACCGACGACGATGACGACGAGCAGGATCACGCCGATGCCGAGCACCCGGGTCAGTCGGGGCCCCTCGAGCTCCTCGTCCTCGTAGTACTTCTTGCGGTTGGCCGCCATCTCGACCTCGGAGCCGAGTTCGTCGCGCGCCTGCCGGAGGTTCAGGACGGCATAGACGATCCAACCGCCGAGGATGACCGCGAAGATCAGCCACGCGATCGATGTGGAAGTGAGTGCGATCATCGGCGTGCTACTGCTCCGTCGGTTCGGTCAGGATGGATCGGGAAGTCGTGCGACATGTCGGGCATCAGTGATCGGAGGCTCCGACGCAGTGTGGCCCCTCGGCCTCCTGACCGGTGGTGTTCGTGCCGAGGGGCGCGCCCTGCACGATGACGCCGGTGTCGACCGTGACCTCACCGGCAGCGGAGAACTCGAGCGGGAAGTGGTCCATGCCACGCGGGGCCGGGCCACCCTTCTTCTCGCCGACCCGGTTGTACTGCGAACCGTGGCAGCCGCACTCGAACCACTGGCTCGAGACACATTGCGGCACACGACAACCGAGGTGCGGGCACTTCTGGTAGCTGGCGATGAACCCGCGGTCGATGCCGGCCATCAGGCTGGTCGCGTAGACCTCCTCGGCCTTCGGCACTGCGTCGGCCGGATACTCGGTGATCCAGGCGCGCGCCTCGGGGGCGTAGAAGAAGCCGTTGCCGGTCCGGATGCCCGATCGGATGTCCTCGAGGCGCCCGACGGGCACCTTGCCGCCGAACCCGCCGGACTTGGTCGGCCACAGGAACGCCACGAAGCTCGCGGCGGAGAAGGTGCCGATGCCGGCAGCCATCAGCGAGATGGTCGCACGGTTGAAGAACTGGCGACGGCTGACGCCGATCACCTCGGGATCGGGGGGCGTCCACGGGGTGAGCCCGGTGTCGGTCGTGACCGGTGCGAGACCGGCGCCCGGCCGACGAGCGGCCGCGGCAGCGGCTTCGACCTCGGCGCCCGAGCGGGCATCAGCGGTGGCGGTCGCGCCGCGGCGTGCCGACGAGTCGCGCCTGACGGTCTCGGCGCTGAGCGCGCCGGCACCGCGCACGTCGGAACGGCGGGCGAGGGTGAGGAACGCGAGCGCGCCGAGTACGACGGCGGCGCCGATGGCGATGATGATGACGGCAGTTGCATTCATGATGTTGTTGCCTCCTTACAGGTCGTCAACCCTCACAGCTCGAAGAACAATCCGTCGCGCCAAGGGAGCGTGAAGTTGAATCCGGGGCCCCGGAAGAACGAACCGATCATGACCAGCACCGCCCAGAACATCAGGTGCACGGTCATCAGTGAGATCGCGAACTTGCGATCCTCCGGTTTGTTCGAGGGGTTCTTGTCGATGTACGGGGCGAAGATCAGGATGATCAGACCGACGCCGGGGATGGTGACACCGGCGACCATCGGGTGGAACATGGTGAGCAGTTCCTGCAGGCCGAGGAAGTACCACGGCGCCTTCGACGGGTTCGGGGTCTGGTTGGGGTTCGAGAGCTGCAGCAGCGGGGCGTTGACCCAGATCGAGAACAGGAACGTGAACGCCGTGCAGGCGAGTGCGGCGACGAACTCGGCGGCGAGCAGGTGCGGCCAGGTGTGGACCTTGTCGACGGGTTGGGCCTTGACGTCCTGGATCGAACCGGACTTGACCACCGTCAGCAGGCGCTGTGTGTGACCGCCCGGGCCGGCACCGATCGGGACACCGCCACCGGTCGGCGTCGCCTGGACGACGGATGCGACCTTGTCGGCGACGGCGACACCGCCACCGGACGCCTCGGCTTCACCGCCGTCGGATTTGGCCTTGGCGGCCTTGCTGCGCTGCAGGAGGTGTTCGGGGATCCGTGAGTCGCCCGCGGGTTCGTCGGCGGGCGCGGCGGCCTCGGCCGCCGGCTCGGCGGCACCGGACTTGTCGCGGGCTTCCTTCGCCCGCTTCAACAAGTGCTCTGGGATCTCAGTCATCGTTGCCTCCGTTCACGGCGTTCCGCGGCCATGCAGACCGTTGCCGCACACTCGCTCTGCCGCCGCACGAATTGCGGGTTGTGCCTGGCACGACTCGCAATGACACGTTCATCGTTCCGACCATCACAGCGGCCCACTGATGCCGCCGTCCTTCCGGACCCTCCAGAAGTGGATGGCCATGAAGATGACGATGATGAACGGGAAGAAGAGCACGTGCAGCACGTACCATCGCAAGAGCGTCTCGGAGCCGATCTCGGCGCCGCCGAGCAGGACGAATCTGACGTCCTGACCGAAGACCGGCGTGTAGCCCATCATGTTGGTGCCCACCGCGACCGCCCAGAGCGCCAGCTGGTCCCAGGGCAGCAGGTAGCCCGTGAACGACAGCAGCAGCGTGAGCTTCAACAGGATCACACCGATCACCCAGTTGAACTCGCGGGGCGGCTTGTAGGCCCCGTGGTAGAAGACGCGCGCCATGTGCAAGAACACGGAGATCACCATCAGGTGCGCGCCCCATCTGTGCATGTTGCGGACCAGCAATCCGAACGTGACCGAGGTCTGCAGGTTGGAGATGTCGTCCCATGCCGCCGTCGCCTCGGGGCGGTAGAAGAACATGAGGAAGATGCCCGTCACGGTCAGCAGGATGAAGAGGAAGAAGCTGAGCCCGCCGAGACAGAGCGTGTAGCTCACCTTGACCGCGTGGCGCTTCACCTTGACCGGGTGCAAGTGGTACAGCACCGAGTTCATGACGACGTAGGAACGGTTGCGCGGGCTGTCGCTGTAACCCTTCCGGAAGATCGAACCCGGCCGGAAGATGCTCGACCAGACCTGGCCGCCCTGCACGCTGTCGGTCGCCGATTGCACCCGATCCTTGATGGTCGGCTTCGGCGTGTCGTCGATGATCTTTGCCATGTCTCAGTCTTCCTCGTTGATCGCCATCAGAGCCTCATGCCGTAGCCGTAGCCGTGGCTGTTGGTACGGGCGTGGGAATCGCCGGCCGCGGTGGGCTGGCCGACCTTGCCGAGGATGATGACCCCGGTCGGGCACCGGTCGACGCAGAGCGCGCACCGGGTACAGATGTCGTCGTCGATCGTGAACATGAAGGCATCGGAGGGGTCGAGACCGGGCTGCTCGGTGCCCTCGGCCTCCACGATCGCGCTCGTGTTGACCATGTGGATGCACTTCCACGGGCAGATGTCGACGCAGCCTTCGCAGGCGATGCACTCGGACTGGTCGATGTGGATGAACTGCTTGGGCTTGACGGCCCGCGTCAGATAGTCCGCGTCGACCTCGACGAGTGAGTACTCGTCGGTGTACGGCATCATCGGGGGATTCGCGTCGGTCTTCGCCATCGTCCGTCAGCTCTTCCTCACCAGCGGGCGGCCGTAGGAGCTGGTCTCGATCTCCTTCTGGCCGGCGTCGTCGCCGCGCTTCTGCCACCAGCTCCAGATGAACAGCATCAGGCCGAAGAAGTACACGTGGATGACGACGACCACGATGTCGCGGATCGCCTCGTACTGGAGGGGGATCGGGTTCCATCCGCCGAGCGGCTGGGGCTTCAGGATGTCGAACGGTCCGTAGATGATGTTGGTGCGGTCCCAGCCGAGGTTCTTGTCGGCGTGGTCGATCCATTGGTGGGGCACCACGCCGAACGCCAGGAACAGCACCCCGAACGCGTACACCGAACCGAGCATCGCCTCGCCCCACGAGAACGGGGTGCCCTTCGGACGACGCTTGCCGTACGGGATCGCCACGAGCGTCAACACCGTCGCCGCGAACAACGACACGAGGAACGCCGTGTTGATGCCCGGAACCGCCTTGCCCTCGAGCGGGTTCCACCAGTTGAAGGCGATCATCATCTGGATCGTCGTGCCCTTTCGTGTGCCGGTGCTGTCGTCATCGGATCGTGTGTGTCTCGAGCCTGTGTCGTCGACATGGGAATGTTCGTGCTGATGCGTTCGTGCCGATGCGAATGGCGCAGCGGCGCCTCACGCACACCTGCACGACGTCGACGTTGTCGTACTGTAGTCGCCCGGCCTCGCCGGGAGACATCCAGTCTGGCAGTCGAGTTTGGCGCCCCGGACAGGTTGTGCATAAGTGCACGAGTTCTCCGGGGAAATTCGGGAAAGCCACCTCTGGCGGTCTATCGTTGCCACAGCGTTCCGCGGCCACCAAGGCCGCGGCGCGACCGCTCACTCGCTGGCGCTCCCTCACTCGCACCGGAGACAAACTCGATGACCGACAGCACGAACACCTCACCTGACGCCATCGGCGGTGACCGGCGATGACCGAGATCCCCGAACACCTGCTGAAGCGCAGCCGTGAGCGTCGCTCCGCGATCGGTGGCGGCGACGACGCGGGTTCCGGCACCGGCGACGACGCCACCCCCGCGGCGTCGACCCCGGCCACCACGTCGTCCACCCCGGCGACCGCCGCTCCGAGCGGTCCGGTCGAACGGGCCGCGGCGCCGACACCGGCCGCGCCCGAGCCCCCCAAGCCCGACATCCCGGTCGTCGCCGCCTACAAGTCCCGCAAGAAGGTGCCGTTCTGGGCGATGACGGCGCTCGCGCTCCTGCCGGTCTGGGCGTTCATGTACGCCCGCGCCGTCACCACCCAGGCCGAAGAGGCGGCCGGGCCACTCGCCGAGGGCGAGGTCGTCTACGGCAACTGCGCCTCGTGCCACGGCGGCGGTGGCCAGGGTGTCAGCGGCCTCGGATACCAGTTCACCGACGGCGAGGTGCTCGAGACCTTCCCGAACATCGAGGACCAGCTCCGTTTCGTGTACTGGGGCTCCGACAATTACGCGCTCGAAGGGATCGAGATCTACGGCGACGCCGATCGTGAGGGCGGCCCGCACATCACCGGCGAACAGGGTGTCATGCCGGCCTTCGGCCCCGAAGCCGGTGGAGCGCTGACCGACTACGAGCTGCTCGGTGTCGTCTGCCACGAGCGGTACGTGCTCGGTGGCGCCTCCGAGCTGGAGGAGTACGCGGAGGAGTTCGAGACCTGGTGCGCCGAGGACGCCCCCCTGTACGACGCGCTCGAAGGCGGCGAATCGCTGCTCGCGCTCGAACAGGTCGACGACTCGATCATCCCGATCGGTCCCGGTCCTGCGCCGGCCACCCCGCCCGCCGACTCCGCGGTCGGTGTCGGGACCGAGCAGGATTGACCGCCCACCCGTCCGCCCGATCCGACGCACTGGTCGTCGGCGGGGGGCCGGCGGGCGCGGCGACGGCGCTCGAACTCGCTCGACGCGGCCATCGGGTCGTCCTCATCGAACGTGACGAAGCCGACGAACGATCCGGGCACGCCTCGGCGCTGCTCCTCCCCCGAGCGCTGCACATGCTCGACCGGCTTCGCGTCGACGCACCCGCAGGCCACCGCATCGACCGCGTCCGCCTGACCACCGCCGAGTACACGAGCCACATCGGGTGGCCCGAGCATCCCGATCTCCCCGAGCACGGCCTGGTGACCAACGCGCTGAGCCGGACGTTGACGGCGAGCGCGGTGGCCGCCGGGGTCACGATCCTCACCGGACACACCGCCACCGCCCCGATCATCGACCGCGGCTTCGTCCGAGGTGCGTACGTGACCGCGCCCGACGGCGCCCGGTTCGAGGCTCGCGCCGGCTACACGGTGATCGCCGACGGGGCCAACAGCCAGTTCGGGCGCTCGCTCGGCACGTTCCGCGAGCCGAGCTGGCCGTTCGGCCTCGCGCACCAGGCCGCCTTCCCGTCCGACGCCCACGACTCCGCCACCGTCGAGCTCGTGCTCGACCTCCGCGATCGGTCGGGCACGCCGATCATCGGCCACGGCTGGATGCACCCCGCCGGCGACGGCACGGTCACCGTCGGGGTCGTGATGATGTCGACGTCTCCGTCGTTCCAGGTGGTCAACCCCGCCAACCTGTTCCAGCGACTGGTCGACGACCGCGCCGAGACCTGGGCGATCACCGGCGAGCCCGTCGAGCCGCCGAGCGGGCGCCGCCTTCCGGTCGGGCTGTCGGTCGGGCCCTTGGCCGGCCCCACCTACCTGCTCGTCGGCGACAGCGCCGGGGCCGCCAACCCGTTCTCACGGACCGGGATCGCGGCGGCGCTCGAGAC
>CAXBAZ010000016.1:0-16868 GCA_963973395.1 uncultured Acidimicrobiaceae bacterium | reverse complement strand
GCCTGCACGCAGTTCGCGCTCAGCGGTTCGACCCCAGCGAGGACGGTCGATCCTCGATGCACGCCGCGGTAGTGCGTGACAGCAGCAGCCATGAACGCGCCGACACCGACGGGCACGACCACCAAGTCCGGTTGGCTCAGACCGGTCGCATCGAGGGCGTGGTCGATCTCATCGAAGATCGTCGAGTACCCATCGATGACGTCGGACGGTGTCGCTTCGTAGCCCGGCCACGACGTGTCCGAGACGACCAAACACCGATCGTTCGCCTCCCGGCTCGAGCGGGCGACGGCATGGTCGTAGTCGCCCTCGACGATCGTGACCGTCGCGCCTTCACTCTCGATCGCCTCGATGCGGACCCGCGCCATCCCCGCGGGAACGAAGACCTCGGCCTCGAACCCGAGCAGACGCGCCATGAACGCCACGGCGCGCCCGTGGTTCCCGTCGGTCGCGGTCACGAGTTTGAACGGTTTCAGATGGGCGACCTCGTTCGCCAGGTCGCTGATGTTCTCCCACTGGCCAGGTTCATGGCCCATATGGGTGCAGATCGCGCGGTACGTCGCCCACGACGCACCCAGGATCTTGAACGACGGCAGACCCATCCGCCGAGTCTCGGCCTTGATCAGGAGCCGACCGATCCCGAGGTCGTCGGCGAGTCTCGGAGCGTCGAACAGCGAGGACGGCTCGTATGCAGGCATCCGGCGATGGAACTCCGCAACTGCGGTCGGAGCCCGGGGCCAGGATCGATCATCACGCATCGAGTTGAGCGTCACGGTCACAGCCGTCATGGTGCATTCTCCTTCGATGACAACATCGACGGGCTGGAGGGGCTCGAGCGCATTGTCAAGCGAACTCGGCGAGGTCGACGGTCGGCGAACGAGGGTTGGGCAGCGCTCGGGACACTGCGATGTCGTCGGGTGACGCGGCGGCGCCGTAGGCAGCCGCGTACAGTCCCAGCGACCCGCTGCCGGTACCGAGCGCATACAGGATCGCCTGGTCGTCCGGGTCGCTGATTCCTTCGAAGCGAACGATTTCGTCGATGGTCAACTCGGACGGCTCGAAGCGGGCTCCGCATCGATCACACACCAGCTGCCCGCCGTCGGCCCGGAAGTCGTGGGCGTATGCAGCATCGGCCAGTCTCGTGATCGCTTCGCTGAGCGTTTCCATCGCAGCCATCGCTACCTTCCTCGGGTCGGCTCGCGAGCAGGGATGAGTCGTTGCCCATCCACCCGCCCTGCAAGTCGGAACTCGAGCGAAGGGCCGGCCGCATCGATAGCTACCAAGGTATCGAAGACCGTGGCGACGACTCCGGCCGTCACGCCGGTGCTACGTCCGATCCGGCTACCGACCGGGAACCGAGGTCGTGACTCGATCATCCCAACTCCATTTCCATGCGCAGAGCCCGACAACGCCGAGCAACCAGCAAACGGTGACACGGTCGCCATGGCCATTGCAACAGTACTCGCCGCGAGCAGCAGTCGTCTGTTGACCTCGTCTGCGGACGCGAACACTCCCAGCCGTTCGTAGGTCGCGACGAGTACCGGGTTCTCCTGTCGCATTTCACGGGCAAGTGCGGTGATCCATTCGTCGGTGTCGAGTTCGTCGGTCATGGGGGTCTCCTGAGGGTGGCCGACATCGGTCGTGGTTCGTGGTCGGGTCACCTACCAGGATCGTCGACGGCGCCGACGCGCACGATGGCCGACCTCGACCTGATCCGACTGCGCTCGCTGTACGAAGCTCACACAGCTCGTGTTCGGGGCGATACGGACCAGTGAACGTCTCTGCCGTTCTGCTCACCTGTGATCGTGACGTGAGCTGGAGGACACGCACCCGAAGAACGCCTCGCTCCCGAACCTGTCGTTACGGACGGCGGGCTGTCCGCGGTTGTTGATGCAGCGGACGTTTCAACTGAGAGCGTGTCCGATCGGCGGCGCGCTGCCCGAGCAGGCGGCGATCAGCACCATCTACGTGAAATCGAAACACGGGACCACGAACGACAGACCCGAACTGTGGCAAGCACACATCGGGCCGCCGCCAACAATGTGACATCTGCCGGATGGCACCTGCTCACTGCGCCACGACGATTGAACCCAGGACAGCCCACGACCCAAGGAACGCGCGATGACCATCAAGCCCCCTACACACCGTCCGGGAACAGGAGGAGTTGCCGTGAATGCTCATCTGCCAGATCAACTGACGACACGACGGCGCACGCCACGACGACTCAGTGCAATTTCGAGATGGCTGCTGTCGCTCGCGGGTCGACGAGACGAACACCCTGGGCACACTGGTGGGAGCCTCACTCCGCTCGGCGAGGCATTCGCCATTGGGCTCGGTTGCGACCAGCGGCAACCTCCGAAAAGCTGACGAATCAGGGCACTGCCGACCTGTGATCAACCGCACCTCGTGAGTCGCGTGTTGCGGCGGTCTACTCGCGGCGGCCGCGTCGATTCGTCCTGGCGAGGCGGCGCGGCTGCATGACGACGGTGCGCCTCACGACACGCACCCCTAGATGTACACCTAGACGAGGCCGAGCGCGACCATCGAGCGGGCTACGCGGTGAAAGCCGGCGATGTTGGCGCCCTTCACCAGATCTGCTGGCGAGCCGTACTCGTCGGCGGTCTCCTCGCACAGATGATGGATCTTGCGCATGATCTCGGCGAGTCGCGCTTCGGTGTGCTCGAAGCTCCACGAGTCGCGCGATGCGTTTTGCTGCATTTCGAGCGCGGAAGTAGCGACGCCTCCGGCGTTGGCGGCCTTGCCGGGACCAAAGGCGATCCTTGCCTCGGAGAACGCTCGGATTGCGTCAGGAGTGCATGGCATGTTGGCGCCCTCCGCCACCGCGATACAGCCATTGTTCAGCAGGATCGCCGCGTCCTTGCCGGATAGCTCGTTCTGGGTTGCGCACGGGAGGGCGACGTCGCCCGGCACCTGCCAGACATTGCCCTTGACCACAAAACGGGCGGAGTTCCGGCGATCGGCGTACACAGCGATCCGGGCGCGCTCGACGTTCTTGACCTGCTTCAAGAGGGGAACGTCGAGTCCATCCGGATCGTGGACAAAACCCGATGAGTCGGAGCACGCGACGACCTTCGCTCCGAGTTCTTGGAGCTTCTCGATCGCGAAGATCGCGACGTTGCCCGAACCCGAGACGATCGCGGTTCGACCGTCCAGCGACGTGTCTCGCGCAGCGAGCATCTCTCGGAGGAAGAACGCCGCCCCATAGCCGGTCGCCTCGGTGCGCACCAGCGCACCACCCCAGTCGATGCCTTTACCGGTGATGACACCGCTCTCGTAGCGATTGGTGATCCGCTTGTACTGGCCGAACAGATAGCCGATCTCGCGGCCACCGACCCCGATGTCGCCGGCAGGGACATCGGTGTACTCGCCGATGCTGCGATGGAGCTCGGTCATGAAGCTCTGGCAGAAGCGCATGATCTCGTCGTCGCTCCGGCCCTTGGGATCGAAGTCGCTGCCACCCTTGCCACCCCCGATCGGCATGCCGGTGAGCGCATTCTTGAAAATCTGCTCGAAACCCAGGAATTTGACGATGCCGAGGTTCACCGACGGATGGAACCGCAGCCCACCCTTGTACGGACCGAGCGCACTGTTGAACTGCACACGCATACCACGGTTGATGTGGACTTCACCTGCGTCATCCTGCCAAGGTACGCGGAACATGATCTGCCGCTCGGGCTCACAGATTCGCTGAATGATCTTGTGCTCGGCGAACTCAGGGTGCTTGGCCACGACGGGACCGAGGCTCTCGAGCACATCGCGTACAGCCTGGTGAAACTCTGTTTCGCCGGGATTCCGGCGAACGACCTCGTCGTATACGGGCTCCAATTTTTCATCGAACACTGTGGTCATCCAGCGCAGATGACGCATCGGCGAGCGCTTACGACACGGAGCGCGTCGGCATCGCGTTCCTCCTGAATGACACGGTGACCAGCCTGAAGCCCGTCGACATCGGCCTGCACCCCCGCGCCATACGATGCTCGATCGACGCAACTCGTTGCACACCCGGGCTGCCTGCTCATGAGCAGACAACGTCTCGCGTGACCGGGCGCGCAGATTTTGTCGATGACATGTGATTCTCCGTGGGTAGGTCCGGGTGCGGCGGGGACACCGACGCGCTCGAGCCAAAGCCTACCGAGACCCTTCCGTGACGATCTCAACCATTCGGTGGACGCTCCTATCCGACGCCGATCCCCGGCGCAACCGAGGGTGAAACCGTGCCCGGTTGAAGGTGACCACGCGTGCCGGTGGCGACCGTCGTGACTGCGGTTCGAGCAGATGCCCGAGTGTCAGGTGCGGGGCGCGGTGGAGCGTGGAGGTTCCAGATCGCCAGTGATCGAGAGAGTCGCCGGGGCCCGCGCACGACGACGCGACCGTCGCGCTGAGCAGAGGACCACGAGAGTGCTCCTCTGTGCCAATCCACGAACGCGACTGACTCGGCCTCGACGACCAGATCAGGATTGCCGCCCGGATCGGAGTAGCAGACTTCAGCGTCGCCGTGCTCGACGAGCAGCCAGTAGAACCGGTTGCCGGGAGGTTGGTCGGAGATCACAGGTGAACACCACAGCCGCCGAGGTCTACGACGCCTTCTTCGTGCCCGCCCTGTTCGGCCAGTTCGCCGATCCGGTCCTCGATCATGCCAAGGTCTGCGTCGGTTCCCGAGTCCTCGATGTCGGCTGCGGCACAGGGATCGTCGCCCGCGCTGCCCGACGGCGCGTGGGCGTCGACGGAGTGATCGCGGCTGTCGATCCGAACGAGGGCATGCTCGCCGTCGCCCGCCGATCCGAACTATCGATCGACTGGCAGTCGGGCACCGCGGAATCCCTGGCGTTTCACGACGGCTGCTTCGACCACACCATAAGCCAGTTCGCGGCGATGTTCTTCAGCGATCGAACCGTCGCGCTGAGAGAAGTGGCCCGCGTCACCGACGGGGGCGGCACGGTGACCATCGCCACCTGGCCCGGTCTCGACCGAACTCCCGACTACGACGCGATGGTGGCGGTGATCGCCGACGAACTCGGCGACGAGGCAGCTAACGCGCTGCGAGCCCCGTTTGTGCTCGGGGACATCGAACACGTCAGGCGGCTCTTGATGCCGATCGGTCGCGATCTCCGACTCGACCAGATTCCCGGCACCGCCCGCTTCGCCTCTGTCGCCGACTGGATACATACCGTGGCACGCGACTCTTTGCGTACCAGCCATGCGAGACAGAATCAGGTCAGTCGCTACGACCCGCGCCCCGCTCGATACTCAAGTGGAGTGTCCTGTGGGCCGTTCCCCGATCGGCCACCTACTTAGCCTTCGGTGACTTGCGGATGTGTCCTGAAAGTGTGTCGACACGCTTGGGTGATCCCTGACGTCGACGGCTGATGTTTACCGGCAGCCGATGTCGGGTGGACGCGAGTACATGGGGGATGCAGGTGAACGGGTGAACGTTGCGCGTGTTAGGCAGGCCGCGAGACGTCGGGCACGGCCACCATTTCGCTCGGGCGTCTTCAGCGCACCAACGGGTCAATTGGCCTGCCACACGGCGCTCGACTGGGTCGTGGGACGCTGCGCCGGAACGCGCTCACCAGCGATGATTGTTGACGTGCAGGACCCGGCGCCGCGCGCGACGATGAAGTGCTCGACGGTGTCAAGGTTGGCGTCGATGCCGAGCACGGCGAAGTCCGCTCGGGCACCCTTTTCGATTGCGCCCACACGTCCGTCGCCTTCCGCCATCCCTAGCGCTCGGGCCCCGTCGACGGTCGCGGCGCACACCAGGCGAGGAGCGAGGTCGGGCGAGTCGTAGCCTTGCTCGATTGCGAGGTCGCTGAGCGTCCGCACATCTTCGAGCACGTCGATACTGGGGGCGGAGGACAGCGAGTCGGTACCGACGCAGATGTGGTTGCCCTCGCGTAAATACGCGGCGATCGGTGCAGGGTCAAGGCCGATCGTGGCGTTCGAACGCGGACACAGCGCAACCGCTGTCGCAGTCTCGCGGAGGATCGCCCGACCACGCTTGTCCAAATAGATGCCATGGGCCACATGGGAATCTGGCCCCAACAGACCCAGGTCGCGTGCGAATTCGGCGGCTCCCTTCCTTGTGCCCCCATCGGTGAGGATCTGGAAGCGGCGCCCGAAACCGGCGACGAAGTCGGCGAGGGGACCGGTGCCAGTGCGGTAGTACTCGTCCTCGAACGCTGATTCGGCCAGGTGGGTGTGGATCCGGAGTCCGCAAGCGCGACTTTCCTCGGCGAGATCACGCAACACGTCGGTGTCGAGGCTGTACGGCGCGTGCGGGGACACACCGATTCGAAAGTTCGGCGCGGTCGTCGACCGGCATGCGTCGAGCCGGGCGAGAAACTCGTCACGCTTCGTCGTCCACCACGCCATCGCCGTGTGCCCGAGCGTCTCGATGAAGGTAATGCCCGACAGACCCGATTCGGGGACGGCGTTGATCGCTGAGATGTCGGTACAGATGTCGGCGATGGTCGTGGTTCCGCTGGCGATGGCGTCATGTGCACCGGCAAGTGCAGCCGCCGCCCAGTTCTCGGTCTCGTGGGCCACGCCGTATCGCTCGTCGAAGGCGACGGACCACGCTTCGAAGCCGACATGACGGTTCGTGCCGAGTTCAGCGAACCCATGGTACTGCAGATGAGCGTGGGCGTTGACCAGCCCCGGCATCAACACCCCGTCCCAGTGGACTTCGTCGGCGTCGCGATGTGTGGAGAGGATCGTCTCGCGTGGCCCGATCGCGAGGACGACACCATTGCGTGTTGCTACTGCGCCGTTGCGCAACGCGGGTGACGTGACCGGAACAACGATGTCGGCACTGTGGACGACGGTTCCTCCATCTGTTGGCTCGACCATCAGTCGGTTCCTCCACCGCCGAAGCCACGCACCAGTGCTCGCTGGGCAAAGAGGACGACTGTCAGGCTCGGTAGCAGCGCCACGAGCGCCGCCGCCGCTTGAGCTTGCGGGTTGATGTTCTGGCGGCTCACGAGCGTCACAGCAGCGATGGGGATCGTCCACTTGTCGGGATCCTGGATCATCGTGACCGCGAAGAGCAGGTCGCCGAAGGACCAGACGAAGACGAGTGCTGCGAGGGCTGCAGCTCCCGGGCGGGCGAGAGGAATCGCAATGGAGCGGAACTTCTGGAGTGTGGTCGCACCGTCGATCGAGGCCGCCTCGAGGATCTCGGACTTCAGCGTCTGTCGGTAGAACGTGTAGAGCAGATACAGCCCGAACGGGAGGTTCGACACCCCGTAGATGATGCCGAGGATCACGAGATCGTTGGTTCGTTCGTTGCGAGCCAGTATTACGAACAGCGGAATCAGCCAGACGACTGCTGGGAACGCGTACCCGAAGACGAGAATCGATCGCAGACGGGCAGCTTTGCGTCCTTGGTGGAGGACGAACCAGAATGCGGCGGAACTGCTCAGGAGGCACGCCACGACGACGCCCACGGTAGCTGCGATGAGCGAGTTCACGAGTGCGTTGCCAAGGTTGGCGCGCTCCCATGCGTCCGTGAGATTCGCTGTGGTCAAGGTCGTCGGCACAGCGATCGGGCTGTCCAGGTACTGCTCCTCAGTTTTGAAGGCCACCGCGACGAGGAAGTAGAACGGCACTAGAAACGGGACTGCGATGAGCGCTGCGGTTGCTGTGCGGATCAATGAGCGTCGTGTCTGTCGGGTCATTTGGTTGCCTCGAATCGTCGGCGGACCAGGGCTGCCGGTAGTCCCAGCAGGACCAGCAGCACCAGGATCAAGAGCACCGACATCGCTGCCGCGGTCGGGAAGAATCTCGAGCGAAACACCTCCTGGTAGATGAGGTAGTCGATGGTCGTGCTGGACAGGCCGGGCCCGCCACCAGTGAGCACGAAGATCCACCCGAACATGAACAAGAAGAGTGCGAGGACCTGGAACGCCATCCACAAGAAGATCGAGTCCCTGATCGATGGCAAGGCGATTCGCCACATACGGGTCCACCACCCGGCACCGTCGATCTTGGCCGCCTCGAAGATCTCGACCGGGACCGCACTGAGCGCAGCGCTGAAGATCACGACCCCGGTCCCCACGCCCGCCCAGAGAACCAGCACGATGATGACAGGCTTGACCAGGTGCGGGCTCGTGAGCCAGTCACGGGCCAGATAGTCCAATCCCACCAACCGCAGGCTCTCGTTGAGGGGCCCATCGGTGGCCAGCAGCGTTCGGAACAGGATCCCGACCAGCGCCGGGGACAGGACTGACGGGAAAAAGTAGATGCTTCGCCACAGCCCTGGCGCTTTGGTGTCCTCGTAGAGCAGGAACGTGATCAAGAGCGGGACCATGACCCACAGCGGCATTCCGAGCAGCAGGTACGCCTGGTTCTTCATGACCGTCTGGAATGACGCCGAGCTGAGCACGTCGACGTAGTTGTCGAGGCCGACGAAGGGGCTCGAACCGTTGGGGTCCCAGTCGAAGAAGGAATATATGGCGACGTAGATCGTCGGGACGAACAGAACCACTCCGACGAGGATCATCGTGGGAACAAGGAGCACTACGGTGGCAGCCGACTCCGAACTCTTCGACGAGACTCGCCGCTTGTGTGCATTCACGCGATGTCCGATCGGATCGTTGCCTCTGAGCGGCTATCCGTCCAGGTCCGACAGAGCTCGTTGCTGTGCTTCGTTCGCTTCATGCAAGATGTCAGCCGGTTCGGTGCGTCCAGCGATGAGGTTGCTCGCTTCTCGTTGGAACACGGCGAGCGCCGGGTCGGTGAAGGCCATGAACACCGTATGGTTCTCAGGCTCCTCGATGATGTCCAAGAATTCGGTGACGATGACGCTGTCCGAGGTGACGTCCAGGCTGAATCTGTTCGGCGGGAGCTGCGTGTTTTCCCACAACAACTCTTGTGACTCGGCCGACACGATGTGTTCGACGAGCAACGTCGAGAACTCCCTGTTGTCACTGAAACTGGTCACCGACCATCCCTGGTTCGGGCCGGCGTCGGAGACGTTGTCGTATTCCGAACCCGGAAGCTGGGGAAACGCCAGTGCCGTCATGCTGCCGGCACCGTTGTTCTCCTCCGCGCTGAGGGCGGTGTCGATACCGCCCACGACGACTGACGCCGCATCGCCGGACACCGCTTCGTCGAAGGCGTCGTTGTAGAGCGTCATGCCTTCGCTGGCGTCCGAGAAACAGTCGGCGTCGATCATCTCGACGAGCCGGTTCATGGCGTCCTCAAAACGAGGGTCAGACAGTTCCAACTCGGCGTTGACCCACTGGTCGAAGGACTCTGGATCGAGCAGCTGACTCATGAAGACATACATGTAGTTCTCCACGACGTAGCCGTCAGACCAGCCCGACGCGATCGGCGTCGTGCCGGCCTCTGCGAGCGTCGCGCAGGTCGACAGCAGGGACTCCCAGTCCCCGAACGCAGTTGCCGCGTCCAGGCCCGCGTCGGCCAACAGCGTCTCGTTGGCAAGCAAGTAGTACGCGTACGCCCCCGCGGGGACCGCATACAGATTTCCATCGGGGCTCACCGACGACTCGAGGAATCGCAGATCGTCGGTAGTCTCGGTGCTCAACAGATCCTGCATCGGGATCAGCGAGTCTGCGTACGCAACAGCGGTGGCACCTCCGTACATCGAGATGACGTCGGGTCCTGTGCCGGCAATGGCAGCGTTCGACCAGGTATCCCAGAATGTCGGATACGGCATCGCAGTGAGGTCGATCGTGACGTTTGGGTACATTGCCTCGAAGTTGGAGAAGATCTCGTCGTAGGTGCCAGGACCCTCCGGGTGATCGTTCGGCAACCAGGACCAGACCTCGAGGGTGACGTCGTCGGCCGTTGGGGCTTGAGTGGCCTCGCCATCGATCGGAGCCTCTCCGTCGCTGGGCGCTTCGTCGTCGACCGCTACTCCGTCCTCGGGTTCCTCGACGGCGTCGTCGGTCGGGTCGTCCGATCCACACGATGCGGTAAGTATGGCGAACGCGGCACACAGCGATGCCATCTTGCGAGTGCGACTCATTTCTCTTCCCCTTTGTTGTGGTTCGTGCGCCACGTCGACGCGTGACGTTCCTGCGCCAAGGACGGCGTGTCGATGTCGACGGCCTGTGCAACGAGGACCGACCTGGCGACTGCGTCGTCGATTTGGGCGGGGACGTCGTGAACGCCGACGCCCAACTGTTCGGCATGCTCGGCGAGGTATTGGATCGATCGGCACTGCAACGCGAGCGAAAGATCCATGATCTCGATCGGGTTGCCCTCGGCAGCAGCGATGTTTGAGCAGTGTCCGTCGGCGATCAGGAAAACCGTCCGCTCGTCGTCGATCCGCACGCCCCGAACGTGGGGACGGACCTCATCGCCGATCACGAGCGGATCGCTCCCTCCAAGGTGGATTTCGGGGCGGCCCGCGCCACCACATGCGAGGATTGCTCCGTCTTTCATGAGACGAGCGTGGTCCGCAGTCAGGCTAAAGCCGATCCCGGTGGCAGTAATGAAGACGTCGCCGATGACGCAGGCACGCTCAAGAGTGGTCACGCGATGCCCGTCGTGCAGCGCCTGCAACGCACGGATCGGATCGATCTCGGTCACGACGACCCGCGCTCCGAGAGCGCTGGCACAGCTTGCGATCCCGTTGCCGACGAAGCCGTACCCGACCACGACGACGGTCTTTCCCTGAAGCTGGGTGTTGGTGGCATCGACGACGCTCATCACGACCGATTGGCCTGTGCCGTAGACGTTGTCGAAGAGCTGCTTGGCACGACCGTCATTGGCTGCGATGCACGGCACTTTCAGTGCGCCTTCGGCGGCCATTACCCGGAGGGGGCGCACACCGCTCGTGGTCTCCTCAGCGACACCGACGAGAGCGCCCAGCGCGTGGGGACGATCGGTGTGGATGTAGCGGGTACACCGCGCGCCGTCGTCGATCAAGAACTCGACATTGTCGTCGATGAAGCGATCGAGGAGAACGGCGTCAGTCGACTCCTCCGCGTCGGAACGTGCGTAGACGCGCACACCGTGGACGGCGAGAGCGGCTGCCACCGAATCAGTGGTGCTGCTGGCATCGCAGTACAACGACACCTTCGCTCCGGCCTCGGCCAGCGTCAGAGCAAGTGTCGCGGTCTTGGGTTCGAGCATGAGCACGACGCCGATGCGTCGACCGCGCACCGCGCCCGACGCTGCAAGGTCGCGTCCGGCGTCCGCGAGTGCAGGCATGAACTCCCGGGCCCACGTGATGCGATCCAGGCCATCCTCCGCCAGGGCGATGTCTACGATGTTGTCACCGACGCTCACGAGCCCACCTCGAGCCAACGGTCGATGTCGTCGTGCTGATCGCCGGCGAGCGCATCGACTTCGACACCGTCCGCTGCCAAGCGAGCACGAGCGATCGCCTCGTCGAGACGTCGAGGGAGTACGTGTACCCCTGGTTCGTAGTCACCGACGACAAGTTCGTGGCTGGACAGGCCCTGCACCGCAAACGACAGGTCCATGATCTCAATCGGGTGCCCGAGACCACCGGCGATATTGACAAGTGCTCCAGCCGACAGCACATTGATCGCTGTGCCGCCTCCCCAGTTGAATCGGGTCACGCCATCGCGAACCACATGCACCCCATTGGACTCAGCCCGGAGCGCGTCGACGTCGATTTCAAGGTCGTGGTGTCCGGCGTTTGCCAGGACGGCGTTGGGTTTGACATGCTCGAAATCGCGACTGCCAATGGCACGCATCCCCCCGGTAGCGGTGATTACGAGGTCGGAATCGGCCAGCGCCACCGCGAGAGGCGCGACCTGGTGACCCTCCATGTGTGCGTCCAGGGCACGGATCGGATCGACCTCGACGACCGCCGTGCGGGCACCCATTGCTCGGGCATAGTTCGCAATCCCCCTCCCCACCCAGCCATACCCGATCACCGTGACACGCTTGTTCGCCATCAAGAAATTGGTGAGCGCCAAGATGGCTTGCACCGTCGACTGGCCGGTTCCGTAGCGATTGTCGAACATGTGCTTGCAGGCGGCATCGTTTGCAGCCATCGCAGCGAACGGCAGCCGACCGGCGGTCTCGAGCGAACGCAGCCGGGCGACACCCGTCGTCGTCTCTTCTGAAACACCCTGCAACTTCGCGTACAACTCGGGACGGTGCTTCGCCATCCTCACGGTGAGTTCGGCACCATCGTCGATGATGTAGCTCGGTTCAGTGTCGGCGACGGCGAGAAGGTCGGTCTCCCACTGTTCGTAGCTGGTGGCATGCGAGGAGTGGACCTCGATGCCCATGTCGACGAGAGCCGCTGAAATCTCGTCGCGCGTCGAGTGTGGATTGCTTCCTGCGACGACCACCTCGGCGCCAGCGTCCGCCAGAATCGTGGCCAGAAATGCCGTCTTCGCTTCGAGGTGAACGACGAGTGCCACGCGCAGGCCATCGAAGGATCCGTCGGCCAGTTCTGATCGTAAGAGCCCGTTCAGCACGGGCGAGTAGCGACTAGCCCAAGCAATAGCGTCCCGGCCTTGAGGGGCGAGTGAGAGGTCGGCGATCGTCGACCGGTCCGCTGCTACGTTCACAGATGTGACCTCCCGACAAAAATGAATTCTCAGCGTTCCTTATCGAGATGGAAAGTTATTGGATCGCGCTACCGTCGTCAAGACCTGCCTTTCGTTTGGTCGCAGAACCCCTGCTACATGACTGTTTCTGTGCTACTGGATGTCAACGGACCGTTCTTCGCATCCCACCACGTTTTGGACTGCAATAATTCTGGCAACACTTCGCCTTCCCGACCGAGGAGCCGATCATCGCTCGCCCCAAGAACCAGACCAAGCGGCGCGAAGAGCTGATTGCCGCCGCGCAACGAGCGATCGCAACACGTGGCCTCGGTGCACTCCGTCTCCGCGACGTCGCCGAGGAAGCGGGCATCACCGGCCCGGCGGTGAGCTACTACTACCCCGACCTCGACGACCTCCTGGTCGACGTCTATCGCCGCCTCATCCAGCTGTCGATAGAACGCGGGTCAATGGCCGTCACCGGTCGCGATGATCCTTGGAGCCAGCTCGTCGCTGCCCTTCACGCAGATCTTCCATCGGGACCCGATGATGTTGACGCGGTAATCACCTACCAGTTCTCCGGTGAGCCGCGGTTCAACCGCATCTACAGCTCGATGTCAGCAGCACTGCATCTGAGCCAGATGAGCTACTTCCGCTCCGTCATTGAAACTGGGATCGCAGTCGGTCGCTTCACGACGAGCCTGGAACCCGCCGTCATCGCCAGAGCGCTGATCGCTCTCGCCGATTCGTATGGACTCCACGTGATCCTCGAGGAGAGCGGTATAGACCGTCAGAAGGCCGCCGACGAGATCGTAAGCGTGGCCGCATCGCTGCTCAACGTTCAGCGTGTCGCCGAGTAGGTACGCACCACATCGAACAGCAGAACGCGCCGCGGCAGCTCGCGGGCCTCGCGAACCCGGTACATGAGATCACGGCACGACACCGTTGGCGGCCTGGACTTCCGAGCGGTACGTCGTTACTCGGCTCGATCGACGTCTTGTTGATCGACGAAGACGAGGCCTTCTCAGCGTCAGTGAGCGAGCGGTGGATGGCCTGCAGGCTCGGCGGCCAGTTGGAGTTCGTCGGCAGACGACATCCCGCCGGCGGGACGACGGCGTTGACCGTCACCCCGTTGTCTCCGAGTTTGGTGCCAAGGCTCTCGTGAAACCGGAGACGCCGTCACCAGACCGGCGGTCTCTAGAAACGCGGATCGGGCGTAGGGTATGCGTTATTGCCGCAGTCGCTGCTGGTGTACGTCCAGCCGAGACCGTTCGACGCGATCGAGCCAACCGCCTCGAGCAGTCGTTCGACGTCATCCGCAGTGCTCCCGAATCCCAGGCTCGCCCGGACGGCGCCGGGCGCGACGACATCGCCACCGTGGAGAATCGTCTCGCGCATCGAAGCAGAGTCGACGGGAGCGACCTGCAAGAGCTCGAACATCAGGGGGTGGGCGCAGAAGCAGCCATGGCGGACACCGATGCCGTACTCCGCGCTCAATGCGGCGGCCAGGGTCGCGTACGGTACGTCGGCGAGGTTGAACGTGGCGACGCCGATGCGGTTGCAGTCCGATCCCATGAGCGAGTAGACCTCCACGCCCGGGATCGCCGCCAGCCGCATCGAGCCGCGCTGGCCAGGGTCGACCGCCCCGACAGCAAGCTGAGCATCGCGCGTCCTGAGAGTGGTGGCTCGTCGCCGTGCCTACAACGTGCCTAGAACAGAACACAACAGACGGCATCAGAACGCATTGAAACCCAGTCTCTAGCGTTCGCATTTCTCCCCCTCCACCAGGGGAAATGCCACTTGTACAGGTACTTCGGCAGAGGCCGCCTTTTAGCTTCCCAAGCTGAATACGGGGGTTCGATTCCCCTCATCCGCTCGAAAAGTGCCTGGTAGATGAGCTGGCCGCTTGCGGTTGACCTGCGTTAGGAGGCTGGCGTGCCTCACGCGCTGAGGCACGGTTCGGTGACGCCGTGCTGCGCGTCGCCGCTGGTCGGACGGGGAATCGACCAGATGATCAGTCACCCGTGTTCTCAGGCGATGAGGCTGATGTTGCGATCGGTCTGCTTCACCGGCCAGCTCTGGGATACCTCCGATGTCGTCCGAGCGCAACAAGGCGGGTGGGGCGACCATGTGTCGCCTCACCCGCCTGACCGAGGTGCTGTGCCGAGCCGGTGAATGGGAATCATCACTCCCGGGGGTCAGTCGCGGACGGCCGCCGCCAGCGGCTCGACCGGCTGCTCGACAGGCATCGCTGCGGCGCTGGTAGCGGTAACCGAGCGTGCCGGCAGCCAGCGAGCGGCGAGTCCAGCACCGATGAGCGTGACGGCAGCGCCGACGGTGAGGGCGAGTCCGAAGCCGCTCATGAATGCTTCGCGTGCGGCAGCGGTGAGCTGACCGGCAGCGGGTTGGTCGAGTTGTTCTGCGACTCGAAGTGCTCCGCCGAGGGAGTCCGAGGCGGTCTCACGTGCTGGTTCCGGAAGTGACGTCGTGCTGGTTTCGATGTGTGAGGCGAACCGTCCGGCGACCAGGCTGCCGAGAACGGCGACGCCGAGTGCACCGCCGACTTCACGAACGGTGTCGTTGACGGCTGATCCGACACCCGCCTTGGTCGGCGGGAGAGCACCCATGATCGCTTCGGTTGCGGGGGCCCAGGTGAGTGCGACTCCACCGCCCATGACCATCATCGTGGGGAGGAAGTCGCTGTAGGTGCTTCCGTCGCTGAGCGACGCGGCCCACAGCAAACCGGCTGCGAGCAGCGTCATGCCGCCGACCACGACCAGCTTGGTTCCGAACGCTTCGACGAGTCGTGCGCTGACCGGGGCGAGCGCAGCCATCATGACGGCGAAGGGCAGGATCCGTACGCCGGCGTCGAGCGCTGAGTAGCCGAGCACGAACTGCAGCAGTTGCGTGAGCAGGAACATCGCTCCGAACATCGAGAAGTAGCCGAGCATGACGGTGAGGCTCGCTGCACTGAACCGTCGGTTCTCGAAGAACGCGAGGTCCAGCATCGGGTTCGGGGTCTGTCGTTCCCATGCGGTGAACAGCGACAGGCTGATCGCAGCGACGGCGAATCCGGTGAGCGTCGATGCATGGGTCCAGCCGCTCTCACCACCTTCGATGATCGCCCAGACCAGCGCCGTCAGCCCGGCGATCGACAGGACAGCGCCCGGGATGTCGAGCGGTGGCGTTTCGGGGTCCCGGGAGGTCGGCACCACGGCTGCGACGGCGACGATCGTCAGGACGACCGCGGGGATGTGGATCGCGAACATCGAGTTCCAGTGGAAATGTTCGAGCAACCATCCGCCCAACACCGGGCCGACCGCCATGGCGGCACCGCCGACGGTTGCCCAGAGCGCGATCGCTCGGCCTCGCTCGGTTGGGTCGGTGAAGACGTTGGTGATGATCGACAGGGTCGCAGGCATGATCAACGCTGCACCCGCGCCCATCACGGCGCGCGCAACGATGAGCGTCGTGGCGGTCTCCGCGAACATGCCCAGCGCTGATCCGAGCCCGAACACGACCAGGCCGGCGTACAGGGCGCCGCGACGACCGAGGCGGTCTCCGACCGCGCCGGCGGGCAGGAGCAATCCGGCGAAGACGAGGACATAGCTGTCGACGATCCACTGGAGCTGGCTCCCGGTCGCTCCGAGGTCTCGGGCGAGTGTGGGGAGCGCGACGTTGAGGATGGTGTGGTCGACGACGGTGAGCAGCAGGCAGAGATTCATGACTGCGAGCGTCCACCACCTGCGGTGGTGTGTTGTAGTGAGGTCCATGGTTGGTTCCTTTCTCGTGGGTGGCGGCGATCTGCCGTCATGGGTGAGGTTGTTCGTAAGGGGCGGGCCCGGTCATCGGGAGCGGCCCCTCAGATCTGCTCGGGAGGCAGGAGCGCCGTGAGGCGGGTGCGAGTGAGTTCGCGAACGAGCGCGATAGCGGTGGTGGATCCGGCCGCGATCGCTCGTGCGACGGTCCCGGTCGGATCGGCGACGTCGCCGATGGCCCAGACCCGGTCCATGTTGGTGCGTCCGGTTTCGTCGACGGCGATGTGGCCGGTGGGCGTCGTTGCGAGGCCCGATCGTTCGACGAGCTCGTCGCGGGGGGTGTGTGGTGCCGGTAGGAGCAAGGCGTCGGCGCGAAGTCGCGTGCCGTCGGAGAGTTCGACTGTGTGCAGCGTCCGGTCGTGTCCGTGGAGGCGTGCGATCGTGCCGACCTCGACGTGGACGCCTGCGGCGGTGAGGAGCGCTCGCTGTGCTTCGTTGAGGGCGCCTGGAGTGGTGACGGCGGTGACGTCGTCGGTCCAGTTCGTCATCAGTGCGGCGCGCTCGACGCTGACGTCGTCGTGGACGACCGCGACGG